>CBDUQI010000020.1:0-43634 GCA_965369325.1 uncultured Gammaproteobacteria bacterium | reverse complement strand
GTGCTTCGCTGTGGCTATCATGGCTGGACCTACGGCACCAACGGTGTATGCAAAACACATCACCGGCGGCGATCAGGCTTATCAGGCGAGTGGCGTCGACCGCAGCAGCGACTGCATGAATCTGCGCAAAGTCCCCAGCGTGGCCAGTTACCGTGGTTTTATCTTCGCCAGCCTATCTCCGAACGCACCGGAGCTGGCCACCTGGCTGGGGCCCACCGCGGCGTCCATCGACAACATGGTGGACCGCTCGCCGGAAGGACGGCTGGAGGTGACGGGCGGCGCGCTGCGCTACCGGCACGATTCAAACTGGAAGTTCTTTGTGGAGAATCTCAACGACATGATGCATGCGATGATCGCGCATCAGTCCTCAGCACAAACCGCACGCTTTATGGGAAAACGCCTATTTGCCGACACCGAGAAGATGCCCTCGGAAATTCAGATTCTCGCACCATTCGCAGAGAACGAGTCGTTCTTTGAGGAGATGGGCATCCACGGATTTAACCACGGGCACAGTTACTCCGGCGGTAAAACCAGCATCCACGCCGGCTACGCCGGCATGCCCGAGTACGAGCAGGCCATGGAGCAAGCGTACGGCAAGGAGAAAATGCAGGAAATTTTTTCTCTGAACCGTCACAACACTGTGGTCTACCCTGGCTTCACGCTCAAAGGGGCGATTCAAACCATCCGCGTGGTCAAACCTATCGCCGTCGATGAAACCATTATTGAATCGTGGACGCTGCGCCTGGTGGGCGCACCGGATGAGATGCTGCGACGTTCCATCACCTATTGCAACCTGATCAACTCATCAGCCAATCTGGTCGGTCCGGACGATCACGAGGCCTACCACCGCCTGCAGCACGGCTTGAGCACGGATGCCGAGGAGTGGGTGAGCATGGGGCGTCACCTTGGTGGTGAACAGCGCAATGATGAGGGTGGGTACTCCGCCACCGGCAGCAGCGACATGGTGTTCCGCAATCAGTTCCAGGCCTGGAAACAGTATATGACGCGTAACACCGCTCAGCCGGGAGCGCTGGGATGAGCGATGCACCCAGCCAGCATGAGCTGGAGCAGTTTATCTATACCGAGGCCCGTTTGATTGATGAGAAGCGCTGGGATGAATGGTCCGCGTTGTTTACCGAGGACGGCGAGTACTGGGTGCCCGCAACCCCTGGGCAGCCTGATCCGCACCATCATGTGTCGTTAATTTATGAGACGGCACTGCTGCGCTCGGTACGGTTGCGTCGCTACCGTCATCCCAACGCGATGTCGTTGCAGCCCGTACCGCGCAGCGTCCATCTAATGTCCAACGTGATGCTTGACCACTGGGATGCAGCCGCGCAAACGTGCATCGTCAATTCCCGTTTTATCATGCTGGAGTTTCGCCGCGATCTACAAAAAACCTACGGCGGAGCCGTGACCCACACACTGGTAGCCATCGACGAGCAGTGGCGCATTCGGCGCAAAAAAGTAGAGCTGGCGAACGCGGATGGCGTGCACGACAACATTCAGATTTATTTTTAGACGCGTGCGATCGCAAGCGTAGCAAAATCGCTTAGACCGCGCCGGTGCACAGATCAATCACCTGCGCCATCTCATCCTCGGTATTGTAGATATGCGGCGACAGCCGTATACCTTCCACGCGCGCGTCAAATTGCACATCGGCCGCCTCCAATGCAGCGCTAACCGCGTGTTGCTTGCGCCCGAAATGCAAAACAACCGTGCCGCCGCGCTGCGCATCAGCCCGCGGTGTTCGCAGCACCTGAGCATGACCCAGTCCGTCGATCAGCATGCGCGTGAGTTTGAGATTGTGCTCGCGAATACGCGGGATGCCGATCTCTCCAATAACGCTGATCGAGTTAGCGGCGACAACATAGGGGGCGACAGACGGCGTCCCGCCCCAGTACCGCAGCGCGTCCGCTGCATAGCTAAAGTGGTGAATATCAAATTCGAATGGATCGGCATGGGAGAACCACCCCACGTCGGTCGGCTCATCGGTTTCGACACGCGCCGGATTCACCCACATAAATCCGGCACCGGGCCCGCCGCACAACCACTTAACGCAGGAGCCCAACACAAAGTCTGCGTTCCACGCATCCACGTCCACCGGCACCACGCCAGCGGACTGGGCAATGTCCACCACGCTAACTGCGCCTGCTGCGCGCGCTAACGCCACAATCTCCCCTACCGGTGCGCACTGGCTGGTGTTCGAATGCACATGGGTAATCAGCACCAGTGCAACATCTTCGCGCAGATGTTGCGACCACAGCTGCAAATCACCGACGTCACTGCCAGCCTGGATAAACCGCAACTGATAGTGTTCAAGGGCCGCTTTGGCGAGTACAAACCCCAGCGAAGGAAAGTCCTCTTCGCACAACAACAACACCGGGCGCTGCTCGCGTGGCACTGCGTAGCCAGGCGTAGGCAAGGCGGAGAAAATTTTCGCCAGCGCGCTGGATAGGTTCACCTGCGGGCAAAAATTAGTGTAATGACTGGCAAACACCGCAGCCAGCCCACGACGAAACCGCTCAATCTCACGCAACCAGTGCGGCCACACCTCGCTGGCCTGCTGTTGCCACGGCGAAAAATATGCGCGCTGCAGTACCTCGGGCGCGGTACGCGGCAGCAAACCAACAGAATGCGATAATAGGTAATTGCCCGACTGCGCGGCAAAGGCTTCTGCCTCGCGGGCCGATGAAGGATCGGATGGCTTATCCATCAACCAGCGCTCGTAGCCGTTGCATATCCTCATACCGGGTATATACGTCGTCTCTTGGTGCTGCAAGACGCATATCGCGCAACCGCTCCAGCCCGCGCAATAACACCTCCAGTGGCGGCCCGCTGGCGGTCACCTGACTCAGGCGCTCTTCGTTAAGAGCGGTGGATGGGATTTCGATAAAGCGGCTCACCAGCTGGTCGTGGTGCTGCGCTGCCGTGCGTCCATGCGCGTCGCACACCTCAACAAACATGGCCGCGTTTTTCTTAAACCACTTGTCGTTCGCATGCCGGTCACCTAAAGCCAGCAGCTCGTCCAGCAAACTGCGACGACGCATACAATCGCGTAATCGCGCCTGGTCATCCGGCATCATGTAAAGCAGTTTGTCGACCAGCAGTTGCGAGTAATACGCGCTTTCAGCCTGACACAGGCCCAGCAGCATATCGATCTCGTTAATACCGGCAAAGTCCCCGGCGTTGGCGCCCCGATACTCGTGCATGCCCACGCGGAAGGGTTTGTAGTACGGGCGAACGCAGTAAAAGAACTTGTCGACATCCAGACGCTCAAACAGCTGCTCGTTAAACACCACAACATCGTTCAACGCATCGCGAGCGCTCACCAGCAAATCGTAGGCCACCGGATGGGAAATGCCGAGCGGCAATATCCGCACCAAGGCATCAGCGGCCCGCTTGAACGCCAGGATGCCGCGCGTGTTGTACTCGATAAACAGCCGCTCGGCCTCAAGCGCCGTAAAGCGCTTGTAGCCGCCAGCAAAGGCATGGTTGTGAGTGGTGAGATGACTGGTCGCGAAACGCGGGGTCACGCCAAGCGATGCGCCCAATTGCAGGGCCAGCGCAGAGGCCTCTTTGAGCGGCGAGGTACGTTCGCGTGATGGCTCGGTAATCTCGTGACGGCGGCAAGCGCCCATATACAGGCCCACGTTGCCAAGCACATCGAAACCACTGTCGAAGCCCTCATCAGTATTGCCCTCGTTCAGCAGCGGCAGTATCAGGCTGTGCCCTTCGCGCACCAGCGTATCTTTCAGGTCATCGCCAACACCCTCAACCACGGCGCGGTGTGGACGCTCGAAGTACAGCCGTTCCAGGCGGGTGTTGATTTGCACAAACGCGGTGCGAATCCACTCATCAAAGGCTTGCGCATTTGGCGTCATACTCTTGTCACTGTCTGGTTGCGTTGCGGCAAGCTTGCCGGGGAATAGTTTAAGTATAAAATAAATGCTCCACAGCGCCCAGTACTACAACGAAATACAAGCGCTACCGTGTATACAGTGCGGTTTTTCTAGTCATCAAAAAGCGCCCGCGTGTGCGCCAGCAGCTCTGTGCCGCCCGCACGCCCGTGTCCTGGCACCACGATGTCGGCTTGCGGGTAGTGCTTCTGCAACCGGGCGATGGCCAGCGGCCAGCCGTCCAGATCGCCATCCGCAGTATTGCCTTTGCCGCTGAAGGCCGGCGATCGCACCGCGCAACTTCCAAACAGCACGCGGGCGTTCGGCACCCATGCCGCCACGTTGTCCAGGCTGTGCCCGGCACCGGGAAAAAATACTTCAACCGCCCCAACCCTCACCCTATCACCCACCGCCCGCAGCGGCAGCGGCTCAGGCAGCGCCTCCGGGGATTGCTCGTGCTCGGGCCCCATCAGGGTACGCGTCAGCGGATGGGCGAAAAACGCGATTTCCCGTTCCGCCAACGCACGGGCGCCACCGGCGCTGTCCGCGTGGAAATGGGTGGCAACAGCCGCATGCACCGGCATCTTCAATTCGCCCTCGATCCAGTCCAGCAACTGGGCTGTTAACGGCTCACCCCACGCGGTGTCCACTAGCACCAGCCCGTCGCCACTTCGCACCAGCAGACCATTCGACGGGAACACCGCACCGCTGCTCAGCACGCGCCGCGAAGTATGCATCCACACATCCGGATGAATTTGCTCAACCGACAGATCATCGCTTATTTGCCAGCGCACAGCACCGTCCATCGAGCCCGGCGTCAGCGGATCGGCCACATCATCGTGCGCGACCGAGAGTTGCCCGAGCAGGAGCAGGCCGGCGCTGGCTAGTGCATACACACCCGCGCTACGCGAACGCACGCATAAGCTGGAAATCATGTGCATTCACAAATAGTTATGCTGTTCGGCATTGAGTTGACACCCCCCACTTGGCGCATAGTATGGTGATAGCATCAGTATATTCGTGATTCGCGCTCGGGGGAGCTGGGAAATGGGAAATAATTCAGGCCAGATTGGCATGCTGGCGGTGGCGGGCAGCCTGCTGGGCATCGCGCTCGCACCATTCGCTGCGTCCGCGCAAGGCATATTGGAGGAGGTGGTGGTCACTGCGCAAAAACGCCAGCAAGACATTCAAGACGTCGGCATTGCCATCACCGCATTCACCGGCGATCAGATGAGAGCGTTGGGCGTGGAGCAGAGTTTTGACGTCGCCTCGTTCTCGCCGGGCGTGCACATCAGCGGCAACTTGGCCGGGCAAAACACCCAGTTTACGATTCGTGGCGTTACCCAGAACGACTTTAACGACATCATTGAGGCGCCGAATGCGGTGTATCTGGATGAGGGGTACATTCCCGTTGCGCAGGCGCAGACCTTCGCGGTGTTCGATGTGGATCGGGTTGAAATTCTAAAAGGCCCGCAAGGCACGCTGTTCGGTCGCAACGCCACCGGCGGGTTAGTGCATTATATTTCGCGCCGACCTAACTTCGAAGAAGTGGAAGGCTATGTGGATGTTACCTTTGGCATGTTCGACACCAATGCCGATGCCAGCCAGATCCGAGTAGAAGCCGCTGTCGGCGGGCCCTTCTCGGACAAAGCGGCCGGGCGCATCGCCATCATGGCCAACCAGCACGATGGATATCTGAACAATCTGTACCCGCTGGGCGCGGTGGGTGGCTCGCCGGGCAATGGCGCCGGGGCAGACCTTGGCGATGACGACACCTTCGCCGCCCGCGGCATTCTGGCCCTGGCACCCAGCGACGATCTGGACATCACGCTCTCCTTCAACACGGCCAGCAGTGATATCGCCACGGGACCGTATCAGTCCAAGCCCACCATCGCGGTGTTCGATGAGAACAACGAGCTCATCAACGTGGTGGATGTGCCGGCCGGCGAAACCCGCGCGTCCATCGGCGGCGACGGCTCGGACTTCGGTGCAGACGTGGACAACGACGGGGTGTTCGGCGATCTGTTCGGTCGCCCGGCCGGGGCCGACTTTTTCGGCTACATTGATCCAGACGGCGATGACTTCGACACCTCCAGTGATTTCGCCTTTGAGGACCAGGGCTCAACCGATACCTGGGGCATTAACGCCAACATCAGCTGGCGCCTAAACAACGGCCTCAACGTCACCTCGATTACCGACTTCAAAGACTACGAGAAACTCCTGTTTGTCGACGTGGACTCAGCACCCGCCAACCAGTCGGCCAACTACGCCGCGCTGGACTCCAGCAGCTTTACCCAGGAATTACGCCTTAGCGGCGAAGGCGATCGCACCCGCTGGGTCGCCGGCCTGTACTACCTGAACATTGATGCGGATTCAGACAACGGGCTAAAGTTCCCGGTCGGCAGCGTGGTACCGGGTGCGCCCTTCGACTTGGGCTCTGATGCGCAACTGGACACCGACTCGCTCTCGCTGTTTGGTCAGATTGAACGCGACCTTACCGATCAGCTCACGCTGATTGCTGGCGCCCGCATCGTTAACGAGGAGAAAGACTACCGCTTTGCGCAAAACATTTATGGCACCGCCGACTCGCGGCAGATTCACGTCGGGCCGCCGCTGCCCATCGGGCCGGTGTTCGGCGCCAACGGGCCAGAAGCCTTCCTCGACAGCACCAGCGATACGCTGTTCGCCGGCAAGGTGCAGCTTGACTACCGTCCAAACGATAACTGGTTGTGGTATGCCAGCATTAACCAAGGCGTTAAGGCGGGCAGCTTTAATGCACAACTTGCCGGCGGGCTCGCCGTGCCAAGCAGCGCCATCCCCTACGGCGATGAAACCCTGATCAGTTTCGAGACGGGTTTTAAGTCCACATGGCAAAATGGACGCACCCGCCTGAACGGCTCGGCGTACTACTACGACTACAGCGACTACCAGTCCTTCTTGTTCACTGGTGTTAGCGGCGTGGTGATCAACGCCGACGCGGAAAATACCGGCCTGGAGTTGGAACTGCAAAGCACACCGACGGATGGGTTGGATCTGCTGCTGGCCATCGCCTGGTTCGACGCCACGGTCGAGAACGTGCCCCTGCGTGTAGGCGGCCCCATCAGCCGGGATGTCGATCCCACCTACGCACCGGAGCTGCAGGCGACCGGCCTGATCCGTTACGAGTGGCCGGCGTTGAGCGGGCGCATGTACGTGGGCGGCGATGTCAGTTACTCCGATGAGTACTTCTACAACCTGCGTAACTTTGATGCCGACAAATTCGACAGTTACGTGATGACCAACGCACGGGCCGGCTGGATCAGCCCACAGGACGACTGGGAAGTATCGCTGCGCATCAACAACCTGAGTGACGAACGTGCGGGCATCCAGGGCTTCGACCTGGCCACTTTGTGCGGCTGCAACGAGATTTCCTTCCAGCCGCCGCGCTGGTACGGTCTCAACGTCAGATACTCATTCTAGGAAGGCGCCATGGGTCACAAACAATCACCGATCGTCGGCGGCAATAAACTGAAGCTGGGGTTTTTCTCACCCAACTGCTCCAGCGGCATGGCCGTCACCAAAGTCCCCGAACGCTGGCGCAACACCTGGGAGAACAACATCAAGCTGGCCCAACTCGGCGACGAGGCGGGCATCGAGTTTATCCTGCCCATTGCGCGCTGGATCGGCTACGGCGGCGAGACCGACTTTCACGGCAGCGTGCTGGAGACTGTCACCTGGGCCACCGGACTGCTGGCACATACTAAAAATATCAACGTGTTCGCCACTGTACACACCGCGTTTATCCACCCGGTGGTGGCCGCCAAACAACTGGCCACGGCCGACCAACTCAGCAACGGGCGCCTGGGCCTGAACATCGTGGCCGGCTGGAACAAGCCGGAGTACGACGCCTTTGGCATCGACCTGCCCGAAGCGCACAGCGACCGTTACGCACTAGCGCAGGAATGGTTCGACGTGGTCCAGGCCATCTGGGAGCACGACGGGCCATTTGACTGGAATCGAAAGTTTTACAACCTAAAAGGCATCTACGGATTCCCGCGACCGTTCGACGGGCGCCCGCCGATCATGAACGCAGCCGGCTCCAAAGAAGGCCGCCAGTTCGCTACCCGAAATGCGGACTTTCTGTTTTGTATCTCGGTTGATCCGGATGAATCCAGGCAGGAAGTGATCGACATCAAAGAGGGCGCGAAGGAGCACGGACGCGACACCGGGGTCTTCACCCTGTGTCATGTGGTCTGCCGGCCCACGCAAAAAGAAGCAGAAGAGTATTTGCACTACTACGCCGATGAGAATGCCGACTGGGATGCAGTCGACAACCTCATGCGGTTGCAGGGCATGCATGCGCAATCGTTCCCGGCCGAAGCGCTGGCGATGCTGCGCGGGCGCTTCGCCGCCGGTCACGGCACGTACCCGCTGGTAGGTGATCCGGACACCGTCGCCAAAGAACTGGCCCGGGTAGCGGATGCAGGCTTCGCCGGCTGCACGCTCTCGTTTGTGGATTACGCAAAAGAGTTTCCGTATTTTCGCGATGAAGTGCTGCCACGACTGGAACGGATGGGCCTGCGCCAGCCGTTCACCGGTTAAGGCGACGGCCGATGACCACACGACGTGACGTACTCACCCGGGGCAGCGCCGGCCTATTGAGCTTCTGGGTTGGCGGCTGTGCGACGCAAATGACGGCCGGGCAGGCGCGCGAGGCCAACGTGCCACTTCAAGTTCTGAGCGAGGCGCAGGCACTCACACTGGACGCGCTCGGCGAGATACTAGTCCCCGGCAGTGCCCAAGCCGGGCTGAGCCATTTTGTCGATCAGCAGCTTGGCGCGCCGCCAGAGCAGCAGTTGTTAATGCTGAAGTATCTTGGAGTCAGCCCACCATTCGCGCCGTTTTATCAGGGCGCACTGGCGGGCGTACAAAGCGCCGCACAGCATCGCCACCAAGCTGATTTCGCCAGTCTGTCGTTCTCTCGGGCGCACGCGCTGGTCAAACAAATGAGCGCCGGTGAGGTGGCGGGCTGGGACGGGCCACCCGCAGGCTTCGCCTACTTTGTGCTGCGCAACGATGCTGTGGATGTCACCTACGGCACGGTTGAGGGTTTTGCCCAGTTGGGCGTCCCCTACATGGCCCACATCCAACCAACCGCCGGATGGCAGGGATGAAGTCGTTCCGCGATCACTACGATGCGATCGTAGTGGGTTCCGGCGCCGCTGGCAGCCACATCGCAGCACGACTGGCAGAGGGTGGGAAACGCGTGCTGATTCTGGAGGCCGGACCTGCTCGCGATCAAACCGACCTGATCAGCTCGACCATCTGGGCGCGACGGCTTAAGTGGGGCGGCGCACCCGTGATCGAAGCCGGTGACAACCCGGTCGGACACGCCTTTAACGCCGGCTACGGCACTGGCGGCAGCGCCATGCACCACTATGCCGTATGGCCACGGATGCATCCGCAGGACCTGCAGATGCGCAGCCTTTACGGACGCGGCCTGGACTGGCCCATTGGCTATGACGATCTGCGCCCCTGGTACGATGAGGTACAGGGCGAAGCTGGCATCGCGGGCGATGCGCAGCGCGAGATCTGGCGGCCACCGGGTGAGGCGTATCCGATGCCGCCAGTGCCGCTGTTTGCGCAGGGTGCAGCTCTGGCGCGGGGATTCGAGAAGCTGGGCCTCACCGTAGCACCGTTGCCGCTTGCGGTTACCTCCACAGCCTATCAGGGCCGCCCGCCGTGCCTCTGGGACGGATGGTGTGATGCCGGCTGCCCAATCGGTGCGCTAGCTAACCCCATGACTATTCACCTGCCGAAGGCATTGGCCAGCGGAGCAGTTCTGATCCACGACGCAACGGTCACACGCGTGCACACCGATGCGGCGGGCGAGTACGCGATTGGCGTAGAGGTGATGGGAGCAGACGGCAATGGCAGCACGTTGACGGCAGATATCATCGTTTTAGCCGCATTTGCCGTGCAGAATCCGCGCATTTTATTGGCCTCTGCGAACGCCGCTCATCCCCTGGGCCTGGGCAATGCTCATGACCAACTGGGCCGCTACGTTACCTCCCACGCGGCAGGGCTCATCTACGGCATGTTCGATGCCCCTACGCAACCGCACATGGGAGCGTTCGGCGGGCAGCTCGTCAACCAGGACAGCTACGAGAAAACCACGCATGCCAGCAGCGGGGCTTTTGGCAGCTACCAGTGGATGGTGGCGCAGGCGGTCAAACCCAACGATCTGCTGGGCATCGCGCCCACGCGAGCGGAGCTGTTCGGGGCCGAGCTGGATACCTTCATGCGGCAGGCGGTCAACCACTTTGGCACCATGACTGCGGTGGTAGAAGACCTCCCGTTAAAGGACAATCGAGTTACTTTAGCCGATGATCGGGATAAATTTGGGATCCCGTTAGCCACCGTCACGCACACCACCGACCCGGCCTCGGTTGCCCTGTGGAAAGCGAGCCTGGCCGAGGGTAAGCGGATCTTCGACGCCGCCGGTGCGCGCCAGGTCTGGACCGGACCGCAAGCGAGCATGCATATCATGGGCGGCGCGGTGATGGGCACCGACCGCACCCGCTCCGTGACCAACAGTTATGGCCAGTTACACGACATTCCCAACCTGATCGTGGCTGGAAGCAGTCTGTTCGCGACCAGCGCCGGCGTAAACCCCACCTTCACTGTGCATGCACTCGCAGCTCGTACCGCTCACCATTTACTCGAGAACTGGAACGCCGTCAGACGCTAGGTCCGCAGTGCCGTCGCACTGGCATTCGCACGTGGGTCGCTCTGCGCCTGAGCCAAGTGGCGACCGCTACTCAAAATGCCGCACTCCCCATCCAGAATGTCCGTGCATGGCCGATGAACATCATCAGCGTGTGCTGTCAGCGCAACGCACCATCGATAGCCTCGGGACAATGCAGATTGGCAACGCGGACTCCAGTGCATACGCATACCACAAACCGGCATACCACACCGCAGGTGCCCGCCGCCCCGCGGCGCTATTCGCCCATTGCAGGCGTACTGCTCACCTTACTGGTAAGTCTGGGGCTTACCTTTGGGGTGGCTGGTGCGCTGAAGAGGGTTGAGACCGAAGAGATCGCCGCCACCTTCACCCGCGACCTTGACGACAAAGTGGGCTCTATCGATCGGCAGATTCAACGCAACTTTGAGGTGCTGTACTCCCTGCGCACCCTGTTCACCAGCAGTGCCGAGGTAACCGCGGAGCACTTTCAGCGCATCACCCGGGATGTGCTTGCCCGACACAAGCATATTCAGGCGCTGGCCTGGGTGCCCAGGATTGATGATGTGCGGCGCGCTGAAGTCGAATCCTCAGTGCAGGCTGAAGTGGGTCAGTTCCGCATCACCGAACGCAAGGGCGATACGCTGGTACCCGCCACGCCCCGCCCGTATTACTTTCCGGCCACCTTCATTGAGCCGCTGCTCGGCAATGAGCGAGCACTGGGGTTCGATATGGCATCGGATCCGGTGCGGCGCGCTGCACTGGATCGTGCCGGGCACACTGGCCTGCTCTCCTCCAGTGTCGGCATCGGCCTAATCAATCAAAGCGCCGGCTCGACCGGGGTCTTGAGTTTCCTGCCTGTCTACAAAGGTGCGGCTCGCACCTTGCAGGCGCGTGAGCAGCAACTGGTCGGCTACGTACTGCTGGCACTTCGAGTTGATCAGTTAGTGAGCGCTGCGATGGCACAAACCAACGTTGAGGGCTTCTCGCTGGCGTTGTTTGATCGCACGGACATCGAGCAACTACTGATCGACAACATGCAGCCAGAGCAGATCGCGCTAGCGCACTTGCCTGCGGCTGTGCAGGACCTTATGCCCGTAGGCGGGCGTACGTGGACCGTGAAAGCGCGCCCAACTCACGAGTACGTACAGGCGCGACGCGGGCCGATGGTATTGCTGGTAAGCGGTTTTGGCAGCGCGCTGTCGGTATTGCTGGCGCTGGTCATCGGCATGATTCTGCGGCGTGCCCGCATTGTCCAGGGCCAGGTGGAACTGCGCACGGAAGAGCTTAACCAAACGAATATTGCACTTAGCCGCCTGGTACGGAACGATGCCCTGACGGGCATTGCCAACCGGCGACATTTTGAGGAAGCGTTCGAAGCCGAGTGGGGCCGCGGCCTGCGCCATGGCCACTCGCTAGGGCTGTTGTTATTGGATGTAGATTACTTCAAGCGCTATAACGATCACTATGGCCATCCACGCGGGGATGCGTGCCTGATTGAGGTGGCACGCGCACTTGAAGGGTGTGTACGTCGACCCGGCGACCTGGTCGCACGTATTGGCGGTGAAGAGTTCGCGCTGTTACTGCCCGTCACACGCGAGGTACACGGAATCGCGCAGTTGTGTCGTCAGCGGGTAGAGGTGCTGCAGATTCCGCATGCTGACTCACCCATAGGACCCGGCGTTACCATCAGTATTGGGGGTGGCGTGATTACCCCCGCCGGGCACAAGACACCCAGGGACTTTCGCGCCGAAGTGGATCATGCACTTTACGCGGCCAAAAAAGGTGGGCGTAACACCGTACGGCTGGTCGGTCAGGATGTGATGATAGTGGGCGCTGGTGGCGACGATGCGCAAACCCGATCGGCCGCGCCGCCCGCAGTAGCTGCGCACAACCAGAAAGCTGGTTGAGCCTACCAATAGATGCGATGCACAAGCGCACCGATGCTGCAGCTACTCGTCCAAGTCTGAAAAATCGGCCAGAATATCATCCAGCTCTGACTGCTCGATCCGCGCGGCGGGGATGTCCTGGGTCGTGAGCGCGGGCTCGGGGCCTTCCAGCACGTGACGAATAAGCGTCTGCACCTTCTGCATGTAATCGCGAGCAAGCATCTGGATGGTGTCCGGTGCGTAGTGTGCGCCACTGTAGTCAATGCTTAGACTTAACTCGCCCTCGAACACGACCAGATTAAACTCCAGTAAATAGCCGCGCGCACCGGTGCCGCTGTTGTGTACGGCCAGGGGTCGCGCCAGTGACACACCGCTACCGCCCTGTGGCATCGCATCCCATTGGCCCAAATAGTTAAACAACACCTGAGCGGCGGGTATCTCACTTAGGTGTCTGCGTGTTTGTGCGTCCGGCCCCAACCAACGTGAGGTCGCAAAACCCATGCCGCGTGAAGGCACAGCGCGCAACCGCGCTTTCACTGCGTTAAGCGCGCGTTGGTAGTCCTGCGCCGAGGCATCCAGCGCCAACGTGACTGGATAGATATTCGTGAACCAACCGACTGTACGCACTAGGTCAAGACCAGGCATCACCTCTTCGCGGCCATGCGCCTCGATATCAACACGCATCTGTTGCTGCCCGCTCCACGCGCTCAGCGTGCAGATGAGCGCCGTACCCAGCACTTCGGGAAGCTGTGCGCGGGCAATAGCGGGCACATCTTTGAGCAGGCGGGCAGTCTGCGCAGCGTCCAGTGTCGCCTGTGCGATCTGTCCGGACTGCAGTGCCAAACCAGCGGCTTGTGTGTCGACCGGCAAATTCATCACCGTCGCACGTAGCGATTCGCGCCAGAATGCGAGCTCCTGTTCCCGCGCCGGGGCCTGTGCAAACTGCACCAGCGCGTTGGACCACTGCACCATTGAGCTGGTTTTCGGCGGCAACGTCATCGGTTGCCCGTGCATTGCCTTGTCCAGCGCCGTGCTGAAATCTTCAAGCAGAATCCACCACGACACACCATCAACCACCAGATGATGAGCAAACAACAACAGCCAGTCCGGATGACCGGCACGGCGGATGAACGCAGCCTGCACTAGGCTGCCAGTTTGAATATCCATCGCGGCCTGCAACGTTTGCTCGATGTGCGCCAGCGTTACTTCCTTTGCCTGTGGCTCAGCGGCGGACCAATCAAACCTCGCAAGTTTCACATCCAACGCGTTTGGCGTATCTGGCGAGACAATGTTCTGCTGCCACTGCTCACCTTTGCGATGAAAACGGGTGCGTAACCCATCGTGATGCAGTAACAACGCACGCAGCGCGCTTTGCACGGCAGAGGCGGGTGCGCCCTCTGGCAGGCTCAACAATACCGACTGGCTATAGCCATCATAGTGGCTGCGTGACAGGGAGAAGAATCGCTGCTGGATAGGCGTCAGGGGCATCGCGCCTTGCACCGGACCTTGCTCGGACAACACCAACGAGCTGGTATCGACCGAGTCGGCCAGGCCGGCCACCGTGGGATGATCAAAAATCTGCTGCGGGTTTAGACTGATCCCACGACGGCGGGCACGCGTCACGATCTGGATATTGAGAATCGAATCGCCGCCCAGTTCGAAAAAATCATCGTTGATGCCAACCTGCTCCAGAGCCAGCACATCCCGCCACACTTCGCACAGAATCTGCTCGACAGTGTTGCGCGGAGCCAAGTAAGCCTCCCGGGCACCGCGGCGCTGCGCTTCCGGACTTGGCAAGGCGTTGCGATCTACCTTGCCATTGGGCGTCAGCGGCAGGGCGTCGAGCGGCAGGAAATGCACTGGCACAAACTCCCCCGGCAATTTGCCCAGTAGCCAGTCGCGTAATTGCGCACTGGCAAGCGGTGCGTCGGCGACATAGTAAGCGACCAGTTGTGTCACCTGCGCCCCGGCGGGAATGTGTGGCTTGATGGTGTAACCGATCTCCTCAAGCAACCTATTGACGTTGGATACGTCGATGTTGTCGTCCAACTCGGCTCGCGCAGCGTCACGTTCTTTATGGCCCAGACGCACATCCCAACTGTAAGGCAGTGAATAATTGTGATACCCGCGCTCAGTTTTATGCACGTAGATACCCGCCTCGTTGATCAGGCAATTGGTCGAGCGACCAGTATCGTCAGGACGAATCCACGGGGCCTGATGTGCCAGGTAATCAAGCATCTCATCCAGCGTCACATCGGTGTAGCGATAAAAGTCGACATACACGATGTCCTCAAACACCTTGTCGTCCTCAAACGCGCTCACATCCAGTACGCGACCCACCACATCGTCCATCCGATGCAGCACTTTGCGCGCCTCGATAATCGTGCGATCAATCTCGGTTGGATCAAACACGCGCTGCTGGAACATATCCGATACGCGGGTTTCAAAAATTTGCCCACGCGAGAGGCCCGTGAAAATGTATTTAATCCCACGCTCTAACGCCAGATTCAAACTCAACGTGTAGATGGTCTTAAAGCAGCCGTTGCAGACATTGCTCTGGCGCGCCAAGCTGTCGACAAAAATGTCGTTCATATGCGGCGTGCTGCCCACCACCAGTTGCAGACCCAGCTTGTCTGTAACGCGACGCATATTGGCCTTGGCGCCATCCGAGATATACCCGTTGTCCAGAGTGAACACCAGCGGCTTCAAGCCCATCTCCACCAGTTGACAAAGTGCGTAGGTACTGTCCTTGCCGCCGCTTAGCAGCATCATGCAATTGTGCTCGCCAGCCTCGCGTTTGGCTTTCTCAACGATGCCCTGCATGGCGGCACTGTCGTGAAAGTATGCCCCTGCGTTCGTTTTTTCCTGCTGGTAGACGCGGCAGATACGGCATACGCTCTCGCTGTCCAAAAACGCATCCGGGTGGTTTCCATCCAAGCCGCAGCGCTGGCAGAAGCCGGTGGCGTACACGATGTCCTCAGCGCGCCGGTCGTACACGCTTACCACGCACTCGCGCACCGCCTGGTGCCTCAGCATGGCCGCCTCGATCTCGCCGGTTTCGATACGTACACCGCGCACCTTCACCTGCTGGTCCTGACGTGCGAGATACTCCATCGCCAAACCGGGTCGCGGCCCCCAACGCACCACGTCACCGGTGCGATACATTTTCTCGCCATCGCGCCAGGGGTTATCTAAAAACCGCTCGTCGGATAAATCGTCGCGGCCGCGATAGCCCAGCGCTACACCCGCGCCCGCGATGTACAACTCTCCCACCGTTCCGTGCGGCGCCAGGGCACCGGCACTGTCCAGCACATACACGGCCAGATTGTCGATCACCTTGCCGATCGGTACGGAAGCATCGGTGTCCATTGCTGGGTCGTAGCGATGAACCATGCACGCCACGGTACCCTCGGTCGGTCCGTACTCGTTGTAGATCTCCACGCGCCCGCCGGCGCAGCGATCAATGCTGTAGGCAAGCTCGGTTTTAAGCTCCTCACCGCCGACAATAAATTTCTTCACTCGGCAGGCCGACAGATCCATGCCCTGAATCAGCGCCAGATGCGAGGGGGTTAACTTGATGACATCCACGGCGTTGTCTTCGATCACCCGCTGGATCAGCATCTCTCGCCCTTCGCTTTCAGGGTATACGACGATGGTGCCGCCGTGCGCTAGCGGTGTGAACAGCGAAGTGACCGTGAGATCAAACGCTAGTGACGAGAACAGCGGAAAATCCAGGCGCTCGCCGCGCAGATAGTATTTGCCGGCCCAGGCAATGTAGTTAGCCAACGAACGGTGGCTAATCGTCACACCCTTGGGCGCGCCGGTGGAGCCAGAAGTGTAGATGACGTATGCCACCTGCGCCAGCTCAGGCCCTGGAACGTCGGCGGTCGATTTCCCCGCAGGCGCCCCGCACTGCTCCAACAGCAACGCCCGCACCTGTGTTTGCGGCATTCTCGACGCGCTCGCCGCATGGGTTATCACCAACTTCACACCGGATTGCTCCAGCACCTTCGCGTTGCGCTCACGCGGATACGCCGGGTCTAGCGGCAGGTACGCCGCTGCGCACTTCCACAGCGCAAGCATAGCCACCACAGCATCAACCGATCGCAGCAGCAGCAGCGCCACCAGATCACCGGCGCCAACGCCGTTCTCGCGCAGGGCGTGACTCAGCTGGCTGGCGCGGGCATCGAGCCCTGCATAGTCCAAACGCTCATCGCCGCAGATCAGGGCGGTGCACTGCGGGCGGGCTTTCACCTGTTGTTCAAATCGCTGCAAACACCCCTCGGTGGTCAAGGTGGTATCCCGTGGCCCGGCCGTTTGCGCGAGCAGCGCCATGGCATCAGCGTCTGTCTCCAGCGCTGGCTGGCAGACAGGTTGCTCGGGGTCCGCGATGAACGCATCGAACACGCTTAAGAAATGCGTCTGCGCGCGATCGCGATCTTCGCCAACAAACACATCCACATTCATATCAAAGTACACGCCAAAGGCATCAGCGCGATCGAAATCCTGTACCTGCATGCGCAGATGGTGGTTGCGATCACCATGGCCCGCGTGCACCCACTGCGAGCGCATTGGCAACCCATCAAACTCACCGAACGAGGCGGTGATGTAGTTCAGCAGCACATCATAATCGCGTATATGTTCAAACCCACTGGTGCCGGCGCCGGCATGCATCAGCATCTGTTGAGACGCGTGCGCGACTTTGCGATACAGACAGACAAAGCTGTCTTGCGGATCCACTTGCACCTGAAGCGGGAACGTCTCAATGAACAAACCAGGGGTTTCCCGCCAGCGCGCGCTGGTGCGGTTATGCGTGGGGGCACCCACGGTAATCGTGCGCTTCCCACTAATGCGGTGGATATAGGCGATCAGTGCCGTCGCAACGGCCTGGAAATAACACATATCCGGCGTGAACGTGCGAAAGTTCGCGTGCTCGGCCAACGCGCGCAATGCCTGTGTGCGCGCTCGACCAAATGGCAGCGCCAAGCGGTCGGTACGCCCGCTCCGGTCGGTGGGAAGACGACGGTAAAAGTGGGTTGGGCTGTGCGCACCACCCAGCTTCGGTCGCCAGTAAGCGGCAGATTTTTCATTTGCGCCAGACTCACGGGCGTGCCGTTCGTGCTGCACGTAATCCGCGTACGCCGGCAGCGCGGTGGCCTCATCCAACCGACCCTCGCGCGCTAGACCGTACAGATGTTGCATCTGACGATACAGCAAGGCGACCGACCAGGCGTCGCTGGCCACATGGTGTGTATTAAGGTACCAGACCCAGTCGGCAGGCCCCAGTTGCACCAGCGCCGCGTCGAACACGCACTGCTGCGGATCGATGTGGCGGCGGCTGCGTTGCCGCTGCCAATGTACATACTCGGCTTGCGGGTCTGCTGCGGCACTTAGATCCACATGCTCCAGCGGCCGGGGCAGCGCGATGGCCTCAAGCACTCGCTGGCATGGGGCCTCATCGCCCACCTCGATCACCAACCGCAGGGCGTCGCAGTTAGCCACCAAACGTGCGAATGCTGTGTCGAACAGCGTCGGGTTAAGTGCACCACTGACGTGGAACGCCAAAATCATGCTGTACAGCGGGTCCTCAGGCTGCAGACGCTGCCCGGTCCAGATCAGCAACTGACTCTGCGTCAGCGGCATCATCGCCTGAGGTTGCGCACTTGTGCCCGTGCTGCCCATTTAGCTCGGTTCCAGCGCCCGCTCGATATAGGCCGTGAGTAACTCCACCGTGCGGAAATGTTCAATGGTGAAATGCTCCGGAGGAATTTTGATGCCATACGACTCTTCGATAAAACCCACCAGGCGCAGCATCGCCAGCGAGTCCACCATGCCGTCGCTCAGCAGATTATCATCCGGTTCGACGGCTTGACGCCCATCGAGCAACTGCTCGGCGATGTATTGGATGAGAGTTTGGGGTATATCCATTTTTCGCAATATCTTCTTTGTTGGTAAATACGTGAACCGCTGAGTCCGGCTATGTGCTCATCTGGGCTTCAAGGCTGTTGTGCATCCATCGCCGCCACTGTTTGCGCGCGCAGGGTGGTGCGGTCGATCTTGCCAGTAGTGGTGCGTGGAAAGCTCTCGGTTAACGTGACTTGTGCAGGCGCGGCGTACCAGGGCAGCCGATCCTTCAAATGGCTCATCAACTCCCGCTCCTCAACCTGAGAGCCACCTTTTGGAATAGCAAATGCTCGAATCTGCTGGCTGCCGTCAATGTCAGGCACGCTGATCACCGCACCTTCCTCTACTTGTGGATTGCTGAGCAGCGCAGTTTCAATCTCATCAAGCTCAACTCGGTAACCGCGCACTTTTATCTGCCGGTCTTTACGGCCGGCGAACAGCATCTGCCCATCGCTCTCCTCGCGCACCAGATCACCCGTGCGGTAGTAACGCAGCTCGTACTCCGGCAGCACCTGGATGCGATGAAAAGCTAAGGCATTCAAATCCGGCCGGTTCCAGTATCCGCGCATCATCGTGGGGCTGCGTACGAGCAGCTCACCCATCTCGCCCTGCTGCACGGGTTGGTTGTCTGCGTCCACGATCAAGCATTCGCTAATCTGACTGATCGGCCCGATCGGAATCGCTTGATCGGCCGGTGGCGGGCCGGGCAACGTGTGATGGGTAACCCCGTTAACCTCGGCCGGGCCGTACATGTTGTCATACTGGGGCGTGGGCAATGCCTGCATCAGATCGTGCAGATGGCGCGGCGCAAAGGGTTCACCGCCGAACAAAACCCAGCGCAGCGCCGACAGGTCGCGCTGCTCCAGCATGCCACGTAGCAACAATTGCACCAGTGCAAAGGGGACAGTGAACAAGACTGTCACGCCCTGCTCGACCAGCAGCTGGGAGTAACTGGCCGGCAGTTTAGTGTAATCCTCCGGGATCACCACGGTTCGCGCGCCGCTCACCACGGCAGCGAAAAAATCGAAAATGGAAAGGTCGAAATGCAGGGGCGCGTGATTGCTCAGCCGATCCTGTGAGCTCAACGCATACTCACTGGCGGCCCAGCGCGCAAACGCCAAGCCGCTGGCATGGGTATGCATGATGCCCTTCGGCCTGCCGGTCGAGCCGGAGGTATAGATGATATACGCCAGGTCCGAGCTCAGGATTTTGACGTCCGGTAATCCCGTGCGGGCGCTTGCCATCACCTGATCCCAGCCAATGCAGGAAAAGCTCGCCTGCCCCGCCCGCTTGTTGGCCTCGGCCTTGGTGGGGCCAACTACCGTGTCGAGCACGGTCCCGCTCTGCGTCAAACCATGCAGTCGAGCCAGCTTATTCTTAGCGCTGATAAGGTGCGTAATACCACAATCGGCGATAACGCCAGCCGTACGTTCAGGTGGGGCCGACGGGTCGAGCGGCACATAGGCCGCGCCCGCCTTCATGATGCCGTACATCGCCACCGGCGTGTACAGGCTTTTGTCCATGTAAATGCCCACGCGATCCCAGCGGCTGACGCCGCGTTGGATCAACGTGTGGGCCAATTGGTTGCTCAAGCAAGAGAGCTGCGAGTAACTCAGGCGCTGCTTGAGGAAGGCCGCCGCCACACTCTGCGGGGAGCGCTCGGCCCAAATATCCACGTAACGGTGAATAAGGTCACTCATCACACCCAACCTACCGGCACCTTGCGGTGCGGCTCAGGCCTCCCGACCAATAATCCAGTTAACGATGGCGCCTGCGGGTAAATCCACCTCAAACGCACGCTCGGTAAACCAGTACAACGAGATGGCCATCAAGCCAACCGCACCAAGCACAATCAGGTAGCGGTTGTAGAGTCTGAAGCGCGAGAGAAGATAAAGAATCGGGAATACCACCACCACAATTGCCAGTTGGCCAAGCTCCACGCCGATGTTAAAGCCCAACAGCGAGGAGACCAGGTACTGTTTCTGAATCCCGATATCAGCCATCGCGCTGGCAAACCCGAAACCGTGAAACAGCCCGAACGCAAACACCACCCACAGAATGCTGTACCTAAATAACGGGCGGATAATGTCCCAGGCGGCAATCGCAATAGACAGAGCGATAACGGATTCGACGAAACGTGAAGGCAGACGCACCAGCTCAAGCGCCGCCACACTTAGCGTAATCGAGTGCGCAAGGGTAAACACCGTGACCACTTTGGCCACCGCGATCAGGGCTTCGCGAAAACTGTCCACGCCTACGCGCTCACCGTTGCCGCGACGTCGTGTTACCGAAGGCAGCAGAAGTGCCAGCAAAAACAGAATGTGATCGATGCCAATCCAGATATGATGGGCACCGAGCTTGATCACGGCCCACATGCCGGTGAGCCATGACGGATCATCCAGCGTCACCTTCTGACTAGGCGATCCGGACATGAAAGTGGCCGCAATCAGTATCTCTTGATGGATTTTGCCAGTCTTCCAATCGTTCTCGAACACAAGCATATTAGTCCGCTTGGGGTCGATTTCGAACAACGCTGTGAACTCCACCTCGATACTCTGCGGTCGCGGCATTCGAGGTTCCAGCTCGAACGACATGCCCAGGTATTGGTTGCTGCCCGGCGTCACAATGTCAACGCCGGTCCACTTCACGCTCAGTGGTTGAGCGGCGATGGCAAACGAAGAATTCTCCAGCAAGTAACTGCGGATGCGCCCAAGATGCGGCTCAATCTGATCCATGCGCGCATCGGTGTTGGTGCTGATGCTTAATCCTAACGCGGCATTGAGATCGAGCATGGTGACCTCATACCGACCTTCCATGTAATCGTCATAGACGCTGAGGAAGATGTAGCTTTCGCCCAGTTTGTGTGCTTGAGCAGTGCCCGCCAGAGCGGCCATCAACAATGCAAACAGAATTTTTTTCATTTTGTATACCTATTTAGAATGCTGGTTGGGCAATCTGTTTACTGTCCTGCGATGGCACATCTGCCGCCTGAGCCAACGCCTGATTTAGACGCGCGCCAATTTCGCGCACATCGGGCTCGCGCAAAATATCATCGTGTTCCCGACCGGGCAGGCGTTGTACCACGACGTGCTCTGCGTGCAAGTTCCAGCCCAGTGCGGCACTGGAGATACGCCAGTACTGCTGTGGTCGAATACGGAACACCGTGACTGGGCCTGAGTATTTTTCAAGCCCCGGGTTCATCCACGACCAGCCCACCTCGTTAATCCAGGGCGCGGTATGCGAGGGCAACATCTGTTGCGCTGCGCTGTCCGCACGCTCAGCGGGCGGCTCGGTCGCAGCCCCCGCGGCCGCCGGTCTGGCCAACGCATCGTCAGTGGGCATCGACGCTTCGCCCCCGCTGCCTGGCAGGCGATGGGCCAGCACCCGCAATAGCAGCGCCTTGCGCGCCGTCGGGCTCATGCGAGTCAGATCACGCAGGCGCCCAAGATAGTAGCGCGCCCGGTTCATCGCGCGTGCCAGATAGTAAACCCTCGATACGGTGTACATCGCCCAGGTATTCACCAGCCCCAAAAACGCGACCGGCTGTTCTTGCCGGTGCAACTGGCGCGCCATTTCAAATGCAATATGCGCCCCGGAACACATACCGATTAAACGATACGGCCCGTTAGGTGAGATCTGGCGGATCGCGTGCAGATACTCACTGGCAACAGCGGGAACATCCGCTGGCTGCATCTCGCGCACGCGGTTACTGCCAGGCGGCGATTGCACCAGATACACCGAATGCTGTTCGGCGATATGCCTGGCGAGCAGCGCATAACCCACCGTATTGACCTCCGGCGAGGCGATGCAGAATATCGCTGGCCTCGAACGATGAACACTTACCGGACTCACCAGATCGGGCTTAATCGGCCACTCACGTTTGAGCAACGTATCGACCATGTCCCGGAGCGTCGCGCGATGAAACAGGCGCAACATCGGCACACGCTTACGAATTCCTGCCTCGATCGAGGCATGCAGCGCGGCGGCCAGCAACGAGTTACCGCCCAGGTCGAAAAAATTATCCAATGCACCGACGCTGTCTAGTTGCAGCAACCGGCACCATTCGTTACGCAACAGGTCTTCCAGATCGGCTCGTGCGATTTGCTCGCGCCCGGCCGCATCGCCAACCGAGCCTTCTGAGGCATCCGCCTGCATCGGTATCACCACACCTGCGACTGGCAATGCGTTCAAGGTTTCATGACCGCGAAAGCCCTCTAGCTCGGCCAGCGAATTCTGCGCTGGCGCACGGGTGAGTGCCTCCAGGCACTGCACCCATTGATCAACCAGTTGGCGTGCACTGCCGCGCAACATGCCCTCGGTGCGACAGCGCACGGTCAACACAAGCTGCTCGCCATCTTCAGCAACACTTAAGGTAACGGGGTACGCGGTGTGTACCTGGCCGGCAAGCGCCTCAAACTGAATACCATCGGGCGCGCAGGGCGTCTCGCCAGCTAACCAGACAAACAGCGAATCAAACAACACCTCATCGCCAGACAGTCCGGCCCACTGATGCAGCTCGGGCAAGGACACATGCTCGTGCGGCAAGCGATGCTGCTGGGCGTGCAACATCACCTCAAGCAGCGCACTGATGGGTTGATTCGCAGACAAGCGAGCACGCACCGGCAGGTTATTCACAAATGAGCCGACGATATCGCCAACATCGGCAAGATCGGGCGGGCGCCCAGAAACAGTGGTGCCAAACACCACGTCCTGCAGCCCGGTGAGCCGGTTAAGCGCCAACGCCCAGGCAGCCTGCACAACCACTCCTGGGGTGACTTTCTGCGAGCGTGAGTACTCACGCGTCATCGACGCGTCCAGTTTGCGCTGTGCGATCTGTACGTCATCGCCTGCCTGCTCGCTGATGCCAGGTGCCGGGCGATATAGCGTGGCCGGCTCGCCGAGCGCGGACAAGCGTTCACACCAGTACCGTTGTGCACCCGCGATCGGTTGGTTTTTCATCCATTGGATGTACCGCCGATAGGATCGCGCGGGCTCCAGATTTGGTTCAGTGTTACGGGTATGTGCCTCGTACGCGGCAAATAGTTCACGGTAGATGGTGCCAAGACACCAACGATCAATCACCAGATGGTGGCTGGACCAAAGCAGATGAAAGCTCAGCTCGCTTAACTGCACCAGCACAACACGCATCAATGGCGCTTTGCCCAGTTCAAACGCGCGGTTCTTGTCTGAGCGCACCAACGCCTGTAAAGAATCGCTTTGCTCCTGCGCGGAGCGCTCGCGCCAGTCGAGTAGTTCAAACGGCACGCTGACCTGTTGGCGAACCACCTGCAGAGGTTCTTTCAACTTCTCCCACAGGAAGGCCGTACGCAACGCCGCGTGCCGCTCAACCAGCATCTGCCAAGCCGCACGGAAGGCGGCCACATCCAATGGCCCACTCAAGGTGTACTGAAACTGATTGAACATCAGATCTTCACCGGTGTGGGCAAGCGTATGCAGCAACATCAGGTGC
This sequence comes from uncultured Gammaproteobacteria bacterium, assembly GCA_965369325.1. GTDB lineage: Bacteria > Pseudomonadota > Gammaproteobacteria > Steroidobacterales > JBCBZW01 > CBDUQI01. The sequence goes on along the minus strand of CBDUQI010000020.1, from coordinate 19,748 downwards.
TGCATCGGCGACAATGGATAGACATCCTCTACATTCTTCATCACGAGCGCGTTTTGTTATTGGTTTCCAGAGTTGTGTTGGGTACAACACGGGCGAAGGTGCAGGCGAGCGACGCTGCCTGCTCGATAGCCATCAATACGCCCTGGAATCATCAGTATTTATTGGTGCGTACAGCGCCAATAATACAGATGTCATCGACTGCGAAAAAGGCTATGCGATGTATTGTACGCACAACAACGCCCAGTCACTCAAACCCAAGTGGCAGATGATTGGCATTGCGCGTATCAGCACTAGCTTTATGCGTCTCGCATGTCGCAAGTGCGATGACATATGGGCGCAGTTGCTTGGTATCGGCTGACGGGGCAGGTAGACTGATCGCAATGTGGGAGTAGCAGCCCCCCCCCAAGCGTGATGGGTGCTATGTCAAGTGCTCACCTTGACCGCTCACCAGCTGACGATGTGAAGAAAAATTAAATGAAAACACTCATCCTATCCGTACAAGACGTTGCGGAGATCGTGCAGAAAGTCGGCGTGGATACGCTTATGGATGCGGTGATCGAGGGCGTGCACCAAGCCAGCGCATCGTACAGTGAACAGTTGCACGACGTACCCGTGCGGGCAGGTTTTGACTACGACACTCCGGCGCGCGGGCTGGTGGAGTGGATGCCCATAATGGCATCGGGGCGGCAAGTGACGATGAAGATGGTTGGCTACCATCCGCAAAACCCAACGGACCTGGGGTTACCCACCATTTTATCGGCGATCCTGAGTTTCGACACCCGCAGCGGCCATCTCAACAGCCTAATCGACGGTACCTTTGCCACCGCCTTGCGTACGGGCGCGGCCTCTGCGGTGGCCAGCCGCATTCTCGCCCATCCCCAATCCAGGATCGTGGGACTGATCGGTGCTGGCGCTCAGGCGGTCACCCAGTTGCATGCCTTGTCTCGCGTGTTCCCAATTACCGATGTGTACGTATACGACCCGGACGCGAGTGCGCTTGAGTCACTAGCTATGCGCCTACTACGCGCTGGATTGCGTGACATACGCATCCACCGTACACCCGCACAGGAAGTGGCCAGCAACGCAGACATTCTTTGCACCGCCACATCGGTGCCCATTGGGGATGGCCCTGTGTTCGCTGACAACGCGCTTAAACCACATCTGCATGTAAATGCGGTAGGTGCTGATTTTCCGGGCAAAGTGGAAGTGCCCCAATCGTTGCTGAAGCGCGCGCTGGTGTGCGCAGACTTCGTCGAACAGGCGATTAAGGAAGGCGAGTGCCAGCAGCTTACACGCGGAGAAATCGGGCCGGATCTGGCGCAGTTGGCGCGCGCACCGCACGAGTATGACCCGTGGCGCAGCGGGTGCACCGTTTTCGATTCCACCGGCTGGGCGCTGGAAGATGAGATCGTGGCAGATATTTTGCTCGCCAAGGCAAACGCTTTAGGGATAGGCTCGCATATGATGATCGAGAATCAGCCCGCCGACCCGAAAGACCCATATGACTTCGGCGTGCGCGCCACGATAGAAAAAGTACGCCTGGCGTAAATACTCAGCCCCATCCGGAGCACCTAGGCGGGTGGTGCTACATCCAGTCCAGAAACTTCTCGGCGCTCAGCGGTTGCGCGATATAGTAGCCCTGCGCGACATCAATGCCGAGCTCAGCCAGCACATTCAGCGTATCAAGATCTTCTACGCCTTCGGCGACCACGCTCATATCCAGCGCGCGAGCCAAAGCAACCATCGCCTTCACGATGTTGTAGTCTGTTTTGTTCTCGCGGATTGGGCGAATGAAGGACTGATCAATTTTCATTTCCTGGGCCGGCAACTGGCGCAGGTACGCCATCGACGAAAAGCCCGTCCCAAAATCATCAATCGATATCCGCACGCCCTGCGCACGTAAGCGGTGCAGATTCACTTGGCAGGCCTGCGGGTCTTGCATGAACGCCTGTTCAGTCACCTCTAGAGTCAGCTCAACGCTGGTGTCCGCAATGGCGGCCATGATGCTTTTGATCTGTGGCGTCAGCTCCGGGTCGGTAAGCACTGAGGGGCTCACGTTGATGGCCATATCCAGTTTTTCTCTGCGCGGGGCTAGATCCTGTGCTAGCTGCGCCACCTGCTTGAACAGTGCCCAGGTCATTGGCGCAAGCACCCCGGTGCGCTCGGCGATGGGGATGAACACATCCGGTGGCACAATGCCACGCTCGCTTGAGTTCCAGCGCATCAGCGCCTCAGCACCGATTTTCGCACCGGTCTCCACACATATCTGTGGCTGGAAGTTGACGGTGATCTCGCCCCGCTCAACCGCGTTCTCCAAGTCACTTTCCAGATGCAGCAGCGATGCCACCTGCACGGTGGAGTTGGGCTTGTATAGCTGATGGCCTGCGCGTGTGTCGCGCGCCTGCTCTAGCGCCAGCTCCGCGCGGCGCACCAGCTCCTCGGCATCACCCGCCTGAGCGGGGTAGAGTGAGATGCCGGCGGACATGTCCAGAAATACCCGCTTGCCGTTAATTGAGGCGCTGGGCCTAGCAGCATGGGTAAGTCGCTCCACCAGCGCCGTGGCGGTGCGCTCATCCGCCACGCCCGGTAATATCACTCCGAATTTGCGGTCTCCAATCCACTCGACTACAGCCGAGCGATTCAGGCAATCGCGCAGCAGCGCACGGTACTCATGCTGCACCAGCACCGATTGCTCGCGCCCCGCCGTGGTCGCCACCCGGTTGGAGGCATCCACATGTAGCACCAAAATTGCCAGGCGCAGCTTATGCGCGTTCTGTTTAGACAGCAGGCGCTTTAGGAAGCCGACAAAATCCTCGGCCGAGATCGGTGCTAGCGAATCGGGATCAGGTTCAAAATGGGTGGCGGGAGAAGTCATTATTATCGGAACATCAGTACTCGGGTGATTCGCTGACCGGGAGGCGGTTCCCGCCGGGGATCGGTTCACAAAGCAGCAGACACAGCAGCTTAAGCCCGCGTGAACCCTCTTTCGGGCGGGCCGTGTCCAGACCATCACAGCATGCAATAGATCCAACGTCTACCGGCGTGAACCACGTCGGGTAGTGGATAAATCGGTACGACTCCCAGGGTAAAAAAATACCCGACGTGCATACTGCAGTCGGGTTTTTCTTAGCCAGATCTTCTTCTTATTCTGCTTTTTGTTCTTATTATTTTATTTGATGATTATTATTGTTGTTGTCATCTGTTAATTTTTTTGTATCCGTTCACACCACATCATCTGAACCCACTGAGTGCCCGGAGGGTGCCGGGCAATTCAGCCTGGTGAATCTAATGCATTATCCGTACCGGATTTTGGCTTATGTCGCGTTTTGGGCTGAAAACGGGCGATTGGTGCTTCAAACTGTGACGGTCGTCACAATTTTGTAGGCCTGGCCACGAAGCGCCGGCAGCACCGGCGGCCGCACCAAACCCAGATTGTAAAATATTCCGACGCTTTGGGCGCCGTAAAAAAACCGCGGCGCTAGGGGCTGATCGGCACGAATTCGCCGTCGATTTTCTTGTGCAGCCGCCCGTCCAAATAAACAACCGCGCTGCGCTCGGCCGGGCTCAGCGACATCAGGTATTGCACTTCATCGCCGGAAAGTTCGCGCCTGCCACTGCTGACCAGCTTCGCGGGCACCTCGGAGGTGGCGGGGGACGGTTCAGCGTCGGACATCTGCTCGCCAGGCGGTTGATCCATCGCCTCGCGCTCCTGCTCAACCTTGATGAACGCGTCCGGGAATCCGAGCTGCCTCAGGGTATCGCGCGCGCGCAACGCCAACTGCTCGGTGGCAAATGGGCCGACGCGATAGCGGGTAAGCCCATTGGGAGCCGGTGCCGTGTACAAATCACCAATGCGTCGGGCCTCATCCAGCACCTGTGCGTTAGGGTTTGAAAAAGCACCAATCTGAACGGCGTAAGTTTGCGCCTGAGCGCTGGCACCCACCAGCAACAATACGCAAGCGGTCGTGATGCAGTTAAGCCTTAATAGGTTCACCACTGAGCTCCCCTTCATATCCTGTGTGCACAGCCGGGGCGTCCTGCCCAGGTGAGTATTTGGCAATACTCCTGTCAGCGGCATGAAAAAACCGAACCCCTGAAGAGGTCCGGCTTCCATGCTGTTGCGATCTTAATGCAGCCAGCACCGGCTGCCAAGACACTTGACCTGATCGATAACCTCGCCGGTTACTTAGCCATCGCCTTTTTGATCAAACCGATCACAGCCATCAACACACCACCGCCGACACCGCCGCCGGCAACCTGACTGATGATGCTGCCTATGTCCATGCCGCCACCAGCAGCCATGCCTAACATGCCGAGTACCTGGCCGCCAATGCCGCCGCCCACGATACCGGCAATTGAATTTCCGAGCGTGCCGAGCGACAGGTTTTTCATCAGACCGCCGGCAACATTTCCGCCTACAGCACCGCTAATGAGCTGAATGATAAGTGGTAGTAGTTCCATGGATTACCCCCCCAGGTAATTGTTTTAATTGAGACGCAGCCTAAACCCTGGCCGCGAGAGCAGCCTACCTTGTTCCACCGCAACATGTGAAATCAGATACACATGCTTGCGATACTGCGCCGCAGCATACCCGAGCGCAGCTGGATGCTGCGCCGCAACTTAACGCCGCCGTACGCGCTATGGCTAACCGGAGACGAATAGGCCAGTATCACGCTGATGGAAAACGACAAATTCAGCTCATCGACGGCGATGGCGGTGGTCATCGCCAATATGATCGGCACGGGTGTTTTTACCAGTCTGGGGTTCCAGCTAATGGAAATTCAGTCCGTCTTTGTCATTGTGGCATTATGGCTGGTGGGTGGGATTTCCGCGCTTTGTGGCGCCTTGAGCTACGCCGAACTGGGTGCTGCGTTGCCGCGTTCGGGCGGCGAATACCACTTTCTAAGTCACATCTATCACCCTTCAATCGGTTTCGTGTCGGGCTGGCTGAGCGCTACCATCGGATTTGCCGCCCCGACCGCCCTGGCAGCGATTACGTTCGGCAGCTACGTCAATTCGGTGTTCCCCGGGCTCTCGCCAACCTGGCTGGCAGCAACATTGGTGGTAGCCCTAACCCTGCTGCACTCGCGCAACCGCAGCGGCAGCGGGCGTACCCAGCGCTGGTTCACGTGGTTGAAACTACTATTGATTGTGGGGTTTTGCGGTGCCTGCATGTCGTTCGCCCGAGAGCCTCAGGCAATCAGTCTCCTGCCGCAATCCGGCGACCGCGCGATGCTGTTCAGCAGCGCATTCGCGGTGTCTTTAATCTACGTTAACTACGCGTACACCGGTTGGAACGCGGCCACCTACCTGAGCAGTGAATTGCAGGATCCACAGCGGAATTTGCCACGCGTGCTGGGGGCAGGCACCGCCATTGTGGTGGTCGCGTATTTGTGCCTGAACCTAGCATTCCTGTATGTGAGCCCGATGGAGCAACTGGCCGGACGGGTGGAAGTTGGCTTCGTTGCCGCTCAATCGGCGTTCGGCAACGCCGGCGGGCGCGTGATGGGATTGGTGCTGGCGATGCTGCTTATCTCCACCGCCAGCGCCATGATTCTGGCCGGCCCACGCGTGCTGCAAACCATTGGCGAGGATTTCTCGGCGCTACGCTGGCTGGGGCGGACCAATGCAGGCGGGGTGCCCCACCTCGCAATCCTCAGCCAATCAGCCGTCAGCCTGTTGTTCATCTTTACCGGCTCGTTCCAGGCGATCCTGGTGTTCGCCGGATTTACCCTCGGCTGTAGCACACTGGTGACAGTGCTGGGTGTGTTTGTGCTGCGGTGGCACGAACCCGATCGACCACGACCTTATCGAGTGTGGTTGTACCCGTTGCCGCCCATCGTGTATTGCCTGATCATGACGTGGACGCTGGCCTACATTGCGATGGAGCGCCCAACTGAGGCGGGCTGGGGGCTGGCGCTGTTCGCGGCGGGGTTTGTTTTCTACGCACTTACCCGCCAAATGGGTGCGCCGCCTGCCTCCCGCCCGACCGGGTAATCCGGCAACATTCAGTGCGAGATGGTGCTGTTTGAGGGCAATCGCGCACAAGTAACGCTGTTTAAGTTAGGCCCCTTGGAGCACTGCTATGGCTAATTATTATCACTACAACGGCAAGCGCTACCGCCTGATCGATGCCAATAACATGCTGGTGACGCGCACTCACAGCGCCACCGGCACGCTGGTAGGCAACACGCAGCGGCGCGGCGCGCGCGTCTCGGGCGCCACCCGGCAAATGCTTGAGCATTTTGAGGTGGTGATGGAACACCCGGATAGCTGCGTGCAGGTGCTGCGCATTCACGAGGGCTATGCGCGCCCCAAACGGTTGCGCGATAAGGTGATCAAACAATTGGGCAGCGAGCCGCATATCCGCTTCGCCGGCCGCGTGCTGTGCGAACCCAATTGCAAGTCGCCCGTGTTGTACACCGAGAATGTATTCGTAAAATTTCAGGATCGAATGAGCCCTACGGCCTGCCGGCGCGCCATCAAGCAGGCTGGGCTGAGGGTAAAACGCTCGCTGGGTTACGCGAAGAACGCCTATTTTTGCTGTTTGCCCGAAGGCGCCGGGCGCGCGGTTTTCGATGTGGCCAACCAACTTCTGGCCGAAGATAAAGTCCAGTACGCACACCCTGAGCTGGTGCGCGAGCTGGGACGCAACGCGGCCGCCCCGCAGCAATGGCACCTGCAACCCACGCGGGTAAACAACGTGCCGGTCGACGCGGATGCTAACATCGTGCCGGCATGGAACACCTCCCGCGGTGCCAGCGTGACCATCGCGGTTATTGACGATGGCGTAGACATCGATCATGACGAGTTCCGTGGCGCGGGGAAAATTCTCGCCCCGCTGAACACCACCGTAAGCACCAACAGCACCCTGCGCGATAACCCAAGGCCAGGCGGCAACGACAGCCACGGCACCGCCTGCGCCGGTGTTGCCTGCGCCAACGGCAATGTCGGCGCCTCCGGGGTCGCACCTGATGCCAGCCTGATGCCAATCCGGCTGCGTGCACAACTGGGCTCGCAGTCCGAAGCCGATAGTTTTTTTCATGCCGCGCGCCAGGGAGCCGATGTAATCTCCTGCTCGTGGGGGCCGGTCGATGGCATCTGGTTTGACCCCAACGATCCACGCCACAACACCTTTGTCCCGTTACCTGATTCCACCCGACTGGCGATTGATTTTGCTGTCAACAACGGACGCAACGGCCGCGGCTGTGTCATCTGCTGGGCGGCTGGCAACGGTAACGAGCCGGTCGGCAACGACGGCTATGCCTCCTACCCCAACGTACTGGCGATCGCGGCCTGCAACGATCTGAACACCCGTGCGGCGTACAGCGATGTGGGAGCAGCGCTTTGGTGCGCATTCCCAAGCAGCAATGGCAATCCCTCAAGCACGCCCGGCATCTGGACCACTGACCGACGCGGTGGCGCCGGTTATAACCCAGGCAACCCTGGTAACGGCGACAGCGCGGGCGACTACACCAACGACTTTGGCGGCACCTCCAGCGCCTGCCCGGGCGCGGCCGGCGTCGCCGCGCTGGTGCTCGCCCGCAACCCGCAGCTGCAATGGCAGGAAGTGCGCGACATTCTGCGGGACAGCGCCGATAAGATTGATCCACAAGGGGGCGCGTACGACGCGGCGGGGCACAGCGAGCAATACGGCTTCGGGCGCCTGAACGGCGAACGGGCGGTGGCCTTGGCCGCGCCCGATGCACCGCTGGCGCCGAACTACACGGCCATCCACACAGCCGCCTCGCTGGTGGAGATTCGTGATGAGGAAACCTCAAGCCTTGCGGTTGAAGTCGGCGACCGCCAGGCCATTGCGAGTATCGCCATCGCGGTGGAGATTGAGCACACGTGGTCCGGCGACCTTACGCTTACGCTGGTGCCGCCCGGCGCCACGGGCGTGGGCGCGATTGTATTGCGCGAGCGCAGCGGTGAGTCGCAGGACAATGTGATTGAGCGTTATACGCCCGCAACGGTAGCCGCGCTAAATGATCTGCTCGGAACCATGCCGACGGGCACCTGGGAATTGCTTGTGAAGGACAATGCGCAGCAGGACCAGGGAGCGATCCGGCGCTTTACTGTCGAGGTAGGATTGTAGAGCGGTGCAACTGACGCGGCGCCCGGGACCGGACGCCGCGTTCGCATCGTCTTTATTTCTTGTTGCGCTCGGCGGCGGCGGCGATCACTACCTCAGCCACATTGGCCGGACACGCGGAGTAGTGGTCAAATTCCATTGAGAACTGACCGCGCCCCGAGGTCATGGTGCGCAGATCGCCAATGTAACCAAACATCTCACTCAGCGGTGCATTGGCTTTCACCCGCACACCGGTTGGCAATGGCTCCTGCGAGCGAATCATGCCGCGACGGCGATTGAGATCACCAATCACATCACCCACATGATCTTCCGGCGTGAACACATCCACCTTCATGATCGGCTCCAGCAACTGCGGGCCGGCTTTGGGGATGGTCTGTCGGTAAGCCGCGCGCGAGGCAATCTCGAACGCAACCGCAGAGGAGTCGACCGCGTGGTGCGCCCCGTCGGTCAGCGTCACCTTCATGTCCAGCATGGGATAGCCGGCCAGCACACCTTTCTCAAGACTGGTGCGGAAGCCTTTTTCCACGGCAGGGAAGAACTCTTTCGGTACGTTACCGCCCACCACTTTAGACTCGAACTCGAAACCCGAGCCGGCCTCACCAGGCTCGATAGTGTATTCCAGTTTTGCGTACTGGCCCGAACCACCGGTCTGCTTCTTATGGGTGTAGGTGTCTTCGGTCACCTTGGTAATGGTCTCGCGATAAGCCACCTGCGGCTTGCCGACATCCACTTCCACGCCATGCGTACGCTTGAGGATGTCCACCTTGATGTCCAGGTGCAGCTCGCCCATGCCTTTGATGATGGTCTCTTTACTGTCCGGATCGGTTTCCACCCGGAACGAGGGATCTTCCGCCACCATCTTGCCGATGGCGATACCCATCTTCTCAGCCGCCGCCTTGTCTTTCGGCGATACGGCGATCGAGATCACCGGATCCGGAAACACCATCGGCTCAAGCGTCGCCGGCTGTTTCACATCACACAGTGTGTGACCGGTCTGCACATTTTTCATGCCAACAATAGCCACGATGTCGCCCGCCTGCGCGGAGCCGACGTCCTCACGCGAATCGGCGTGCATCTCGACGATGCGCCCAATACGCTCGGTCTTGCCAGAGCCGGTGTTCAACACCGTCATGCCCTTCTCGATCTTACCCGAGTAGATACGGGTGAAGGTTAGCGCACCAAACTTGTCGTCCATAATCTTGAACGCCAACGCGCGTAGCGGTTTGTCCGGATCAACGATGGCGAACTCACCAGTCTCGTTGCCTTCCATGTCCACTTCCGGCTGCGGCGTGACTTCGGTCGGATCCGGCAGATAGTCCACCACCGCATCCAGCACCAGCTGCACACCCTTGTTTTTGAACGAGGAGCCGCAGTAGGTGGGGAAGAACGTGCGCGCGATGGTGCCCAAACGGATGCAACGCTTCAGCGTGTCCATATCGGGCTCTGTGCCTTCTTCCAGGTACTTCTCGAGCGCGTCATCGTCCATCTCAACCGCTGTCTCGATCAGTTTCTCGCGATACTCCTCAACCTTCTCGACCATATCGGCAGGCACGTCTTCCACGCGGTAGCTTCTCGGATCACCGGAATCGTCCCAGATCCACGCCTTGCGGGTGAGCAGATCGACGACACCGGAGAACTCATCTTCGATACCGATCGGCAGCACCATCACCAACGGTACAGCGCCCAGGATGTTCTTCACCTGATCGACCACGCGGTAGAAATCCGCGCCCATGCGATCCAGCTTGTTCACGTAGATGATGCGCGCCACTTCCGAGTCGTTGGCGTAACGCCAGTTGGTCTCGGACTGGGGCTCAACGCCGCCGGAGCCACAAAACACACCCACGCCGCCATCCAGCACCTTGAGCGAGCGGTACACCTCAATCGTGAAGTCCACGTGCCCGGGGGTGTCGATGATGTTCAGCTGGTGATCGTTCCAGAAACAGCTGGTTGCGGCGGACTGAATAGTGATGCCCCGCTCCTGCTCCTGGTCCATAAAGTCGGTGGTCGCGGCACCATCATGCACCTCGCCGATCTTATGGATCTTGCCGGTGAGTTTCAGGATGCGCTCTGTGGTGGTCGTTTTACCGGCATCCACGTGAGCGAAAATGCCGATATTTCGATATCGCGTAATGTCTTTCATGACTGGCTCTTGGTTGACCAATGCCCCGGTGGCAACCGCGAGCATCAGCATATAGATAGTTCTGGGGGGAGCTAAACGGCTCCAAGCAAAACGGCCCGAGGGTTAAGCACCCCTGGGCCAGCCCGCAAATATAGAGTGTCTTGACTGCGGAAACCAGTGATTTCGACCGCAAAACAGAATTAATCGGCCGATTATGGTGCCTCGGGGGTGCTTTTTACTCTCTCGCGCCGGTAATGCGGCCCAGACAGGCAGATTTCAAGCGCGGAGGCGGCCGTCATCATCCTGCGGCAAGCAGGGGGGCTGGCGCTGCGGCACACCCACTTCGGCCATTTGCTGGGGCGCGGGCGGGCTGATTGCTCGGTCCGCTCGCGTTTTCGCTTACCTGGGGGGCGCCGGTCCGCAGACACGGCGCCCCTGATGGCCCGTGTTACTCGATGTAAGTGATCACGAGCTGGGGGTGGTTTGCCACAGTATTGTTGTCACCTGGGTAAAAGCCCACGTAGTCGTTTGAGCCGTCGTCGTCATCGTCCAGCGTAAAGTACACGCGGGCCTGGGTGCGGCCAGTGGTGTTGATCGCCGCCAGGCCGGCGCTGTTGAGCGCACCTTCCGACCAGTCACCGTTGTTCAGCGCCGCGCTCATGATGCCCGCCGCCGGAGCGGTGGAGGATGCCTCGAAGTCGCTGGGCTCGACGGCGGTGCTGCCGCTGAACGCGCCGGTGTTTACATCGACGAGCAGATCACCAAAGCCACCCTGGAACGGATCGCCGCCCGTGTTGCCGCCGCGCAGCATGCGCACAGTGGCTGACTGAATGGTGGCGCCGGCAGGGATGGCGGAAGTATCAAACGACAACACCACCTTCCACTGTTTGTCGCCGTTAAAGTCACCGACGCGCAGTGCCTGCTTGCCAGTCCAGGTGGCGTTCGCTTTGTTGCCTACATTGGAGTTCTCGCCAGACTCACGCGTCCAACCGTCCTCGCCACCGATGGAGTTCAGCGTGACGGTTACCGGCGTACCGCCGCCACCTGATTCGATGATGACGGTAATGCTGGCCGAATCGCTTAGCGAACCACTATCGGTGGCTGTAGCCGTGATGGTATGGGTGCCGAGCGACAGCCCAGCGGTAGCGAAGCTGGCACCACTGCCGATGCTTCCATCCAGGCTGGAGGTCCAGCTCATGCTGGCGCTGATATCGCCATCTTCCGCATCGGCCGCGCTGCCGCTAAAGCTCACGCTGGTACCCGCATCCGCGATGCTGCCATCCGCCGGCGCGGTGATGCTTACCGTGGGTGCCATGTTAGCCGGCGCGTTCACCGTCACGCTGACCGTGTCAGCATCCACCAGCAACTGGCTGTCGAAGACCGATGCCGTAATCACGTGAGTACCGACCGACAGTGTGCTCGACACGCTAGCGCCGGCACCCAAATTGCCATCCAGATTGGACACCCAGCTGATCGATGCCGACAAACTGCCGTCCTCAGGATCGCTGGCGGTACCGCTCAGGGTGACGAGATCACCAGACTCGAAGGTAGAACCATCGGCCGGGGCGGTAATGCTCACCGTTGGCGGCGAGTTGGCCGGCTGCATGGCGGTCACGGTGATACTGTCGGTACCCGTCTGCGCAATACTGTCGTTGACGCTGGCGGTCACCGTATGCACACCCGCTGACAGTGAGCTGGTAATGCTCGCACCCGTGCCGAGGGCGCCATCAATGTTGGAGCTCCAGCTCACCGCGGCGCTGAGATCCCCGTCTTCGGGATCGTTAGCGGTGGCGAGGAAGTTAACCGAATCGCTCGTCAGCACCTGGCTGCCGGACAGCGGCGCCGTGATCGCGACCGCAGGCGGATCGTCAAAGGCACACACCGAATCGCCAGTGACCACGACATCATCGATGAACCAGCCGGTGAAGTCGTTAAACGAGCCATCGCCGGTATCGAAGCGGAAAATAACCTGGATGTTCTCACCCGCCCAGGCGCTGAGCGAGAGGCTACCACTGCTATTCCAGCTGCCAGCCGAAGTATCGGTGGAATCCCGCTGCCAGACTTGCGTCTCGGTGCTGCCGGATGACACCAGTACCTGCGCGACGTCGAACGATCCCTGCGTGTATAGCTCCACCTCGCGGAAGAAGTTAAAGCTCAGTGCGGAGCTTGCCGTGATCCCGGAGATGACCGGGGAGGTGAGGTCGCCACTGTTGCCGCCGCCGGAGTCATAGGTACAGCTACTGTCCTGCCCGTAGTAAAAGGCATTCACCGGCGAGCCGTAACCGGGGCTTGCGCAGCTTGAATTGCTGGTCAGGTGCCACAGCCCATTGCTGCTCCAACCACCTGCGCCCGACTCAAAGTCATCATTGATACCTGCGGTACCGCCTGCATCGACGGTGACCGTGGCGCTGTCGGTAGCCACACCACAGGCGCTGGTCGCGGTCAGGGTGTAGGTTGTGGTGCTGCTCGGCGACACGACGATCTGCGCGTCGCTCTCACCGCCCGGCGCCCACTGATAGCTCTGCGTAGGCAGGCCGGAAGTGCCGATCAGCACAGACTCGCCCAGGCAGATCCCCTGGTCAGGTCCGGCATCCGCAGATGCCTGCGGTTGACACTGGCACGAGGCTGGCACGTCGAAACCGTTGGTGGCAGAGGTGCTGTTAGAGCCCCCGGTGGTGGCGTTGGTGCCAAGACCATACGCGGCAAACACTTCCCACAACGGGCACACATCGGCGCCGCCAAAGTTGTCATTGGCAGCCTGGATGATGGCATCGCGAGTATCCAAGAAGGTGGGGCTACAGGCCGTGTTTTTCAGGCCTTCGTTCACATAGAGCATCATGCGCTCGTTACCGGCGCTACCCGCCGTGGACAGGTCGGCATCCCAGCCGTAATCGTCCACCATTGCCCAATAGGCTTCCCACAACACCTGCGACCACACTGCGCCAACGCCGTGCGGAATCGACACGCCAGTGCCGATGGTGGCGTAGGTCCAGTTGTTCACGCTTTGGCTGGTGCTGTAGCGCTGGGTGCGAATACCGCCGCCGGAAGTCGGCTGGCCGAGTGCATAGGTACCGATACCACGCGCGTCGGTGCCCTGATCGCCAGGCTCTGCGGTATAAGCCAGCCCCAACCAGTCACTCCAGCCTTCACCGGGCTGCTGGTTGTTGTTCAGGCAGCTCACGTTCGAGGGACCGCCGACCTGGCGGGTGGAGATACCGTGACCGTACTCGTGCACCACAATGCCGTTATCAAAATCCCCATCCAACTGCGGGTTGCCCGACCACAAATACATCTCGATGCGCGGCGAGTTGCCGTCGGTGGAAATAAAGAATCGCGCGTTGTTGATGTCGCTGCCGTCCTGGGCTTCGGCGCGAACCTCATCGCTGCCGAGGCCGCCGTTGCCATAGGTGTTGTCCTGGAAATTACCGCCCGCCTCATCAAAGCCGTACTGGTACTGGATGTCATGAATCAGGTTCACCCAGTAAAACAGGTTAGCCACGGCGGCCGGGCGATAGTTGCTGGGCTGCTGGCTCAGGTTAAGGCTGAAATCGCAATCCAGCGACGGACCGCAATCCACATCGTTAGCGGGTGGTGAGTTGTTACCGTCGCTATCTTCGTAGGCCCAGGTGTTGTTGCCGCGGGTGATCGTGAACTCTGCCCCGGGCGATCCGTTGGTGTCGTGCCAGCCGAACGGCGAGGCACTGCTTACAGCGGGGTCCACGATCAACTGGCGACCGTCAGAGGGCGGTGTCGGTGAGGTGTGGATGGGGCTTTCGATCGGCTCCGGGTAAACCCGGTAGCTGTCGTAGGCCACGCGGTCGAAGCGGGTCCAGACTTTGCCGTTGCGCGCGTCCACGTTGAAGTCATACACATGCTCGCCATCCAGCGTGGCAATCACAAAGTTCCAGACCAGTCGCGTCTCGCCGCGATCAACCGGCAGCAGCATGGGCCGTGCCTCGATTGATTCGCGTGAAATACCTGCTGGTGAGATGCGTACCGCCGCGTCAGCCGTGCGGGCTGAAGGCGCACGGTCCTGGCTGACTAGCTGCTGCGGGTCGCGGGCCATCTTATGGCCGATGCTAGCCATCGCAGCGCGCACGGAGGCGGGTGCCGTCAGTGAGGGGCGCACACTATTAACACTGTTCGCGATCTGCGGCACAAACGCGTTGTTCACACCAATCAGCTGGTTGTCGCGGTTGATGTGCACCTGAATCTGCCCGTTGTAGACGCCAAGCCCGGCGTGGGTCTGCTGCAGGTAGTAGTGCGTCGCGCCGGTGACTTTGGAGTAGACCTTGTCACTGATGCGGTAGTGCTCAAGATCGGCGCCCGTCAGACCCAGCAGGTCGGCGTTAGCGCGCAAATAGCGCTCAACTGAACCTGCCCGTTGCGCATCGAGCGCCACGGAGCTGGCCAAATAACCGGTGGGATTGGTTAGCGATCGGGTCGCGCCGCTAACGGGGTCATCACGCACCAGCAGATCCGGCACCTGCTCACGCAGCCGTGCGATGGCATCCTCGCGCAACGGATTGGCTGGCAGCGCCCGGCTAAGCGCCGCGCGCTCAAGCTCAATGCGAGCGTCGAACTGCGGCGAATGTGCCGCCGCCTGCTGTGACTGCACAGTGACGGTGGGTGCGACGGCCGCTGCCGCCGTGACCGTGGTCAGCGCAGCCATCAGGCCGCTCGCCAGGCCGCAGACAATACGGCCCGCGCCGCGTCGGGTGGAATGATCTGACATGGATGTCCCCTGAAAAGTAATCGTTATTTCGCCATTAGATGGCGTGAACCGGATGGCCGCCGCCAATCCGCCCGCGTTGCGGGCAGTCTAATTTGGCGCGTGGATCATAACGTACGATGTTGTGGCATCTGTGTCCGCACGGAAACATCTGGCAGCAGCGGTACATGTTATTCCGCACCTAATTCATTAAATATCCATATATATCAATTAATTACTCGCGTGACAGAAATTCACCCAAGGGGCCCAACCGGAATCGAGCAGGCTGGCAGGACCTGGCTCACCCGCCCAGCTGAGCCGTCGCCGGGCGTTGGTAGCAAGAGGGTTAGGCCGCTCGGGGCCGGGCTGCAGACCCCCACAACCGCAGAGATTTTCTGTGCGGCATGCAACAGTTGGGAACGGGCGCCTTTTCCGTGCAGGAGGTTGCCGCTATACTCTGCCACCGTTTATACCAAGGGTTGAGTACGGATAATTATGAGCGCAGAACAAGACCGCGAATTCTTCGACACCTTCATGATGATCCTGGGCGCACTGGTTGTGTCTACCGTTGCCATCTATGTGCTGTCCAACCGCGTGGCCGCACAGACCCAGGTCGCGTGGACGGCTATCGAACCGGCCAAGCGAAATCTGGTCGCCGAGCGCCTCAACCCCGTTGGCGAGGTGGCGATGATGGGCGAAGTGCCCGAAACCCCAGTGGCCACCCAGGCGGCCGTCGTCGAACTAAACGGCGAGCAAGTGTACAACCAGGCGTGCGTGATCTGTCACGGCGCCGGTGTGGCTGGCGCGCCCATGTTTGGCGATACGGCCCTGTGGGAACCGCGTTTGGCGCAGGGCATGGACATGCTGAACGAGCACGCCATCAAGGGCTTCAACGCGATGCCGGCCAAAGGCGGCTACATCAACCTGAGCGACCAGAACGTGATCGACGCCGTGCAGTTCATGGTGGACGCGCTCTAGCGGGCGCACCCGCGCGGACTTCTATCGGCCGGGGCGGGCTGCGTCCCCACCGATCGCGTGTTCAGGGTCGCTTCAAAAGCGAACTTGTCGGACGAGATTGGCCACACCTACAAGTCAAAGCATTCCTTTTCGACTAACGGGTCTGTCAGTACCAGCCCTTCGGGTAAGGCTTTGCCGTGCTCAAGGGTCCTGGCATTCGGGGGGTATTGCGATACTCGCTGGCCGGTTTGCACCAGCAGCTGTCCTTGAGTTGACACCATGATACTCGCACCGCCAGCACCCTCAGCTATCGCTTGCTGGTGATGGTGAATACTGTATTGCAGGATAGATTTAGGCTGATCTCCGCTATTCCAGGTGCAGCCCATCTCTAACGACACCCGCCACGCAGCCTCCGTTTGCGCCAATATAATCGGCGATAAGGACATTGCTGTGGCCTCTGGAATACCAAGGATACTACCTTCCGCCATGACTCTAAGCTTGGGCTTCAATCCATCGATAGCCGCGACCCCGGAAACTACTTGCCAATCGCTGACTAGTGGTTTGTCCGGGTAGGACGCCACGTCATTGATTGCCCGCATGTACACACCCCGCGCGTCGCTAGCCAGCTCCAACGCCTGCGGTCCTTCATAGCCGTGTGGCGACCTCACCGCTAGGCCAATAGCGTCGGCGCTCACCGCATCGTAGAGTTGAACTTTGACCTCGTCCAGACCCGAACTCAAGCCAGGATAACGAACTCCGTAAACCACAAGAATCTGCTGGCGCGTCGGCAGGTGCAATACGGCGATTGCGTTAGTCGTGTGCGGCCCGAGGGGCACAAAACGCGAGGCTTCCGGTAAATACATACCGGCACGGAGCAGTTGTGGTGCCGCACGCTGGAAGGGGTCGCCACTCACGCCGGGTGCACGCCAACGCAACACCGGTAACCCCTGCACGATAGTATCTCGCCATCGAGCGGCCAGCGCATCAATGTGCTGATCTATTTCGTTCGCATATTCGGTTTCCCGCAATGGCTGCAACACGTCACTGTTGCGCCAACGCTCAGAGTATCGGGGCAAGTCTTCCTTCAGAAGCGAAAGAAGGATGTCGCGGGCCTGTGCAACCTTACCCTGCTGACTGTTCTCCACCACCGTTAGATAGCGCGCTCCATCATCAACTTCTGCTCGTGGGTAGTGATAACCGATATCCGGCGAGCGAGCGTGGACCGCTGCCTCTTTGCCGGAACACGACAGCGCCGCGGCCAAAAAGACGATACTTGTGATCAGGCAGCTACATTTGGTCACAAAAGAGTATTCAGTCGACATACAGATGAAGTCTCATTTCTGGCAGTTCGGCGATTAGCGTGGGAAACGCGGGATCCACTGCAGTCAGAGCGGGGTCCGTCGCAGAGGTCGCTTTACGCAGTCGACGGAGCCATTCGACCGCGTTGATGGTGGCCTCTATTTGAGAGCGGCTACTGCCGGCATCTTGAAACATGTCGACACTGATCGATCCAGCGCCGTCACGATTGTTAATATACTCGGCAGTGTCGCTAACCGTTTGGAAAAAATTGTACCAGTCCGCCGCTGCAACACCACTAGCCGGACGTACATCACAAGCGTGGCCGGCGACGTGTCGCACGGCAGCAGCGCTGTTTGCGTGCGCCGCGACACTCGCAAAGCTCAACAATACATCGAGACCATGTGGATCGTCATTTATTATGTCGATGGCGTCGAGCAAGCGTCGATGGAAGCGAGTACTTTGTTGCGCTCCGGCAGCCAAATCGGTTTGATCGCAAAGTTCACTCACTCTCACTTCGTAGGTGTTATCGCTCCAGGTGGCCTCTGCGTAACCACCTTTGGGTGCGGCGGAAGGCACCGCGTTAACAAAGCCTGTGATGTAGTTACCAGTCATAACAAGGTTGCTGGGGAGTACTAGCACTTTGTCCTGAGCGCGCATCACGCTCTCGTGGGTATCGACACGCTTATTCATCCAATGAATAAACTCGATGGGATGGATATGCCATACGTGGGGGTTGCTCAAATAGGGACCGATGATAGCGGCATCCGCGCCGGCGGCGACCATCTGTGTATGAAAGCATAGCGGCTCGACGTTGACCTCGAAAGAAGACTGCGACACCGCATCTGCTGTAGCAACCGCTTGTGGCGGCTGGCCAGTCACGATTTTGTTAGACAGTTGGCCGCGATTCTCAATACTCCACTCGCTACGATTTTGCACGGCTATGGAACGCATTCCGCTTAATGCACCTTTAATATCAAGGCTATCTATACCTGGATTACCGTTATCGACCAACCAAGCGTTTAGGACATTCAGATCACAAACCAGATCCTCGGTGGGGTCCGACACCCTAAAGGCAGGGTCGGCCCAAGGGCTACTACCAAACTTAGAGACGTCGGCAGTAGTAAAGACCTCCACGTGCACGGTGGGCCCATAGCGCGGCACGGCACCATCAAAACCAACAATGTAGTGGCCACTACCACCGATCCAATCACCCAGCTGCACTGGCTGATTTGGGTAGAATATGTCGCCGTTGGCCGATGCAGGGTCAGTCGCGCCCTTGTGTGCGGCAGCGTAATCAATCAGATGATGATTTAGCCAGGTTGGGTAGTCAGAGTAGTCTTCAGTAAAACTCCCATCGTCAGCCAGCGTTAGGGATATGGGTGCGGTATGCATGTAGAGCGAGTACACCGTCTCGGTAGAATTCGCGCCATAGTCTATCTCCTGTGATGCACTAGCATTTTGACGCACATGCACCTCGTGTCGTATCAACACAAAACAGCGACTGTAACGCAGTAAGACACATTGCGTCGGTGTGTTCACCACACCGTTGACGATCCTCGCGGCCACCACCTTGCCGTTGGCCATGGCGTACAGCTGTCGCGATTTAACACCGGAAGGAAAGTGTACGCCACCATGCCATAACCGGTTCAAACCGATTGGGAAGTACCCCCCTGCCTCGCCTTCACAGGCGGCATAATAGTCGCTCGCTTTGTCGGCATCCCGAAACTCTGGCATGGCTAAGTAGTCATTGATGTGGGCCGAATCAAGGTAGTCCGTAACACGAGCAGTATCATCAAGGTTGACCGGGTACCACCAGTGATCCGATACACCTCGTTTTATCCGATAGTAATCAAGAGAGGCCCCTGGATCGAAGCGATTTCTTTGGACGTTGTTGTGACCCATCATGCCCTGAAAGGCTTTTACTCTTTCCTTGTTTTCATTGACTACCGCCGATGACTGACCATCCCGTATCAAATCCGTCACATCAAGCCAGGGTTGTTGTTTTCCGGTAGCTGGGTCAACAAAAAAGTCCTTGGGAATTCTGTGCATCTCGCACATGCACTTTGCCCACAGCACCATGGTTTGGTATTGCTCCTCGGTGTACACCAAATCAAGAGGATGCGTAGCGCGATTGTCATTGCGGGCATCGTTAAAAGTCGCCACTTTCGAATAGTAGTACCTACGGGTGGTGGCATGAACAGTGGCCTCGCCCCGCATCTTTCGCAAACTGAACCGGTGGGTTCCGCCCGCCAACGGATGGAGTCGACTATAGTCACATTCGGCAGGTGGATTGGCCGCAACGTCGAACCCAATTCCGTAGCCGTCAATCTCGTATTTACCGGGGGCTTTTTGCACGATTTTTCCGAAGCGCGCCAGTTCAATCGCAATGGACGTTGGGTTGACGAACCCATACGTGCCCCTAAAATCGGGTTTACCTGAGGTGTGATTAGTTGCCACTCCCATTTCTTCGCACTGGTACAGAGTACCGTCTAAATCCAGATTAAAGGTAGCGCCAACCCAACTACCGTTTCTGAGTTGCCAGTTGCCACTCTTCCAGCCGCCAATGT
>CBDUQI010000019.1:0-44086 GCA_965369325.1 uncultured Gammaproteobacteria bacterium | reverse complement strand
AAGCCGCAGGCGCCCTCCGGGAACGGTTGCGCGGCGCCGCTGTTGTTCCATTCGATGTTGCCACCGAAGGGACCGCTGACAAAGATGTCGACGCTCGGCGTGCCGAAGGCGATCGGATCGATGTCGCTCACCAGTCGGCCGATGTCGGCGGACGCCAGGTTGTGGAGCGCGCTGAGCGCGAGGGCCAGCGTGCAAGCAGCGGCTCTGGCGCGTGTTTGGTTTCGATTGTCGTTGTACATGGTTAAATCTCCTGTGTTCATAATTTGTAAGTTCATGACCACGGCCTCCTTGGGGGGGGGCTGCCGTCCGGGACGAGCGGGTTACCGTTGTTCCCGGATAAATTGGCGGTCAACACAACCTGCGCAAAGTGCGACCGCGAGGGGCCACACCGGACAGAGGAGGGCTCCCCTGGGAAATACCGATGGACATAAAAAAGGCGCTGATACCTTCGCATCAATGCCTTCAAGTGTTTGCTGCCGGCTCTATGTCGAACGCCACAATAGCGTCCATTTTTGTCGCATGCCGCCTGGACGCGTATTACGCAGAGACGAACTATCCAGCGCGCCGCTCACGCTAGCGTCATATGATAATGGCCTCTAGATTCGACGAGATGGATGATCTAACGTTCACAATAATGTCTCTTGCCCGGCGTCCAGCTCTGCTACGAAATGCGCATATTTATCTCATTTGCTTCAGAAGACCGTGATACGGCTGAGGAGGTGGCAATAAAATTGTCCAACGGCAAGAAGCACAACGTGTTCTATGATCGTGAAGGCCTGCCGCCCGCTCAAGAATACGATTTGCGGATCGAAAGAGCGGTAAAGGAAGCCGAGCTGTTTATTTTTCTAATTTCAGAGTTTTCGATAAAACAACGGAGCTATGCGCGAACCGAGCTAAAGTACGCACAAGAAAAATGGTTCCATCCGGGGTGGCATCTGCTGCCAGTAATGCTCGATTCCACTCCGCGGAGAACTCTGCCGCCTTACCTCAGAAGCGTGAGCATTCTTGATCCGGAAGGCCCAGTGGCGCCCGAGGTTATCTCGTTCGTAAACAAGCTTCACCGCAAGAAGGCGTTGCGCACCGCATTGGGAGTTGGGGCAGTTTCCGCTATCGCGGTCACGCTGTTAGCGGCCGTTGTTTTACAATCGATGCCCGACCACCCTGGCGTAGCGTGCAGTATCGTCGATGCAGATGTCCGACCATTACCTTTAACTTTTGAGATGTCTAGAGACGCGGCAACCAGTTTAAAGGCGAAGATGCCGCAGGTGGTAGATGAGTGGACGACGGCGATTGATGTTATCGCAACCCCTGATCTTACGTTTGAATATAAGTATGAATTGAGTGACGCCTTAGTTGAGCAAGTAGACAGAGAAGTATTCGAAAATCAGATGTGGGCGAGCCAATGTACGCTCGAATGTAACGGAATAAACCGGCGGATTCTGGCGAGCGGGCGGAAAGTCGTTCGAACTTACTACCGAGAGAATGGAGACGAGTATCTTCGTATCAGTTTCGATCAGGATGCATGTAACCGAATTACACAATAGTAGAGGTGGATATGAGAGCGCTACTGGTATTGATTTTGAGTTTCGCGATTCTGTCTACAGGCTTGAGTTTTCTTAGTTGGCGTATGGCTTCGGCTGCGACCATCGACGCAAGCAAGGCTTCCAAAATTTGCAGAATGTCGGATTTGGATGGACTAGCGAGTTGCGATGCCGGAACCGTCATTGTATTTACCCCTGATAGATGGGGAAACGCTCAACTGCCGGTGATGTTCGCTGCGCACGCGTGCGACCTAAGGCACCAGGTGGTCTGGACCGAGGGTGCAGTAACATGTTTGCGTCGACCGTCAGCGCATCATATTCCGCCCGCACTTCCGGCTTCTTAAGTGCCTTCTTTCTGAATTTCTGCATCGTTGGTCTTTTAGCCATTGCCTTGCACCTCCTTCATTCGTTTTCGCGCCGTGTCCATTTGGCGCTTAGGCAATTTGTTGCCCTTCTTTACTGCCGCTAGCAAGATCACAATTTCCTGGCCTTTGATCGCGCAAAATACCGACCGGGCAATGCCTTCGCTGCCTTTGGCTCTGATCTCGAACAGTCCCTTGCCGAGAGGAGCCGTATGCGGCCTGCCGAGATCGGGGCCGAATTCTCGATCAGTTTCGGTGATGCGCAGAAAGCTCGCCAGTATTCCGGGCGGCAGGTCCAGTGTTTCCTGCTCAACGTTCTCGCGATAGAACGTGACCGTCCATGTCATCTTGCTTTGTCATCAAAAATGATAACTCTTGTCAAGAGGAGATATCTACGAGGCGGTTGGGGGGCTGCTGTCCGGGACGAGCGGGGCTACCGTCGTTCCTGGGTAAATTGGCGGTCAACACAACCTGCGCAAAGTGCGACCGCGAGGGGCCACACAGCGGGTGTTGCACATCTCGCTGAGCGCTGCCTTGCCGAGGTCGGCTGATCAGGACGAGATGCAGCACGCGTTTGCGGTGTCCTCCTGAGGGGCGCAACACGACTGATCGTCGGCCGCACGGTTGCCGCCGAAGATCGGCACATCTTCCATGCTGTTGAAGGCTTCCCATGCAACGCCGGATGGGTCCTGTACCCAGGACTTCTCGGAGCGCGCGTAACAACACACCGTTTCGCCTTCGTCCATCACCGACATATCGGCATGCTTGAGGCGGTCGCGCAATTGATGTAGCTCGGTGGCGTTGTCCACTTGCAAGCCAAGGTGATCGACGCCGGTGGTTTTGGCGTGGGTGGAGATGGCGAAGTTGATCCTCGGATCGTCGAGCATCCACTTGGCATAGTCAGGTTTTGTTTTGGCGGGTGCGGCACCGAACAGGGCGCTATAGAACTGAATGCCCTCATCCAGATTTTTCACACCGACGTGAATGTGCATACGCTTCATACCGGGCCTCGGGTTTGTGTTGTCATAGGGGTGCAGCAGTCGAACAGTTCGATAATGGACGAGCCGGTTTTGCGATTTTCACGAATGCTCGCAAACTCCACCGTGCAGCAATCCTTCACCATGTAGCCGATCAAATCGCGCACCGCTGCGAAGTTGGCCGAGTAGATCACCGAGCGGCCCTGCTTACGCGAGGCAACGATCCCGGCATTGGACAGGTGATTCAGGTGGAACGACAGGGTGTTATGATGTGCGCCACCGATGGCCTTGTATGGGCAGACATGTCCAAGGAGTATCTGTGCGCCGGTGTTTCGATCACGGTTTGCGCCAAAACCACGCGCGGAAATAGGTCGATCAGTCGCCCTCGACCTTAATCCACTCCGTTGCGCCATCCAGCACTTTAATCTCGACCATCCTGCCGACATGATAGTCACGATAACTGCCGTAGCTGTTGCGCTTGCGAGCCTTCGACCGATCCACATACACAGGAACGTTCTCGCCAAGCGCAATGGTCCGCTCAACGCCTTGTGCGTCAACTCGCATGGTACCGTCTACTTCGTCGTACCCCATGATCCGTCCGGTCACGGTCATGCGGCCTGATACCCCTGGGGACATTCCGATTGGAATGTACACCTCAGTGGCAGGATGGGGGCTGGCCGGGGCCGGCGCCAGGATGGCAGCGACCGCAACCAGCGCGGTTTTTACAATAGTGTTCATTGATACGCTTCCCCGTTTCATGAGCCGATCATCTCTGCACGCGCGGCTTCCAGTTCCTCGTTGGCCTCGCGCACGTGTGCAACACGGCTGGTGCCGTTCGAATTCACCGCCTCGCGAGCGCTCTGCAGCGCCCAACGCAGGGCTCGGCTTGCCGCGGGGTGCAGATTGCCCCCAAACAACACCTGAGCGCCGTCCTCGATGTCGGCCGCCGCGCGTTCGAGCAGAGTGCGCGTTCTTGAACTTGGCTGTCCCGCTCGCATGGCACGCTCCAGCAATTCCTGCGCCGAGCGGATATTCTCCAGCGAATTAATCACCCGTAGAAACGCCGCGACCGCAATGACCTGAGTGGCATCCAGTCGGATGCCGCTGCCAGTCGCGCCGACCAGCAAGTCGCCCGCTGCAGAGTCGTTAAAACTATCGCCGTTATAAAAGGCAACAGCCCCTTCGATTGTGTCGACCGAATTGTTGTGGAAAAACGGCCCAGTGTCGGCGGCCTCAACCACGGGCGGGACGTTAAATTCGCCGGTGCCGGGCACGCCAAAGCCATCATCTGGCGGTACGGGTTCGCCGGTGAGATCGGCGGGCTGATCGGGCAGCACTTCCACGCCAGTATCGAACGAGAGGTTGCCAGCGCCGGGACCGAATATGTCCGGATCGCCGTTCGCACCCGCGTTAAAGTGGCAGGCGTTGCACTTGCCCTGTGTGCGATCCATGAACAGTTCCTGTCCACGCTGAGCGATTGAGCCACGCAACGCAAGAGGTAAGGACAAATCCTCCTGCCGACCCAGTGAGAGTTGGAATGCCTCCAGCGCATCCAATTCTTCGTCGGAGGGCAGTCGAAAGTCGACGCCGTCAATACGATTTAGCGATTTTGGAAAATGCTGGATTACGGCACCTACTGCGAACGCACGCAGACTGCCGTCACCCGGGGCGCCGTCTCCGCCCCAACCGGTCCGCGGCCCGGCAGGACTTGCGATTGACTGACGCATCGCCAGCGTGTGCGGGATACCTCGCATATTAAAGTTATTTGCCAAATCGTCGAAGCCATCCTGATTTTCGACAATGAGTTGCAGTTGGCGGATGAGCCGGGTGTTCTCAAAATTCTGCGCTAATGCGTCGTTGGTCTCGGCGATAAACAGCGGATCGTCGTCAGGTAACGATGCCACCAGTTCGCCAGACAAACCGAAGTTGTCGGTCGCGCGGTGACAAGTACCACAGGTACGTCCATTGCCCGAAAACGTTTCCTCAAAAAACAATGCTTCGCCGCGCAACACGAGTGGATCCTCTGGCGGGTCCACCGACGGTACCGTTTGGCAAGCGGATATTGCAACGAGCGCCAACGCCAGAACCGGCGTGCGCATCCCCCAATGTGGGGCCCAACTACTTTCCATGGCGGCCTCCCCCTGTTGGCCAGATCTGCTCAACACGAACAGACTAAAATTCAGTCCGAGTGGCGGCCGCCGAGATGACATCCAGTTATCCTCGCGGCGCCTGGAGTGTTTACATAAGCGTACACCATCGCTAGCACGAGACAAGTTGCCAGGGGAGAGCGACACTTTTCGTTATCGCCCGCGTATGGGTTGATTATTGGTAGGGCATGGAAAACAACAAGTTATCGGCGCCTAGCAGGAAGGCATTGGTGCATGGTCCGGGGCTTGGGTATGCGCGGCCGGGCTGGTCCGACGGACGACTGGGTGGATCAATGCTGCCTAGTCGCATGGGTAGCCAAGCATGGGCGTTGAGAGTGCTGAGGCTCGCACGCCAGGGCTAAACACCGAACTGCGCCAGCAATGGCCCGATGTGCGCACGGTAGTGGCGCCAGCGTTGTACCGACGAGCGATACAGCGGTTGGCGTACCTGCTGTGCGCTAAGGGTTACAACGGGGCGGGGGTTGCGTTCGTGATTCAGCACGCCTGAATCCCAAGGCAGGGCGCAGTGCGAGAGCACGCGCCGAAGTTGGGCTTCCGGCTCGTTGACCAGATTTTCGTAGTCCACTGCCAACAGCCGATCCTCAGTGATCGGTTGCCAATACTCGCCCAGTTGTGCCCAGTGTCGATAGACTTTGCCGATGTGCTGTAGATCAGTGGCGTAGGCGTTGCGGCGCTTAAAATGCGAAAAGTAGACGGACAGGCAATTGTCCACCGGCGCTCGGCGCACATGAATAATTGCCGCGTTCGGAAAAAGAGCATGTATGAGCCCGATGTACAGCAGATTCCCCGGGAACTTGTCCGTCACGTGTTGCACGTTTTGAAAATGGGCGAGGTCCTGCAGATAGCGTCGACCGATGGCATTCTGTGCAGCCGGGTCGAGTCTTGTTAGGCCGTGTGGGAACGGATGCAAGTGGTCGTTCGCCGCACTGCTAATAAAACTCAATTCGCCTGCTCCGGCCACTTGGGGGTGGGCGCTGAGCATTTGCTCCAACAGTGTGGTGCCCGAACGGGGCATCCCGGTAATGAACACGGGGCGCGCGCTGGGCGATCCGTGTTTACGCAGGCGTTGCATGCGCGCCGAGGAGAACTGCCTTATCACTGACTGCACCAGTTGCTCATGCGCCTTGGGCGAGAATGGCGCCTGACGCTCGCGTTGCATGCGATTGCCCGCAGCATAGTGGGCGAACGCCCGGTCGAATTCGCGACAGTCGTTCAGGCTTTTTCCCAGCGCGAACTCGAGGCTTTCGCGCATCAGCGCATCGGTGGCTGGATCGGTAGCGAGAGCACGCATGGCGCGAATGTCGGGGTCGTCGGGATCCTCGAAATGTCTGGCGAAGGTTAACTGCTCCCACGCCTCTGGCAGGTCTGGGCGCCGCCGGATTACTTCGCGCAGGACACTCAGTGCGTGTTCGAAGTCGCCGGTTGTACTGAGCGCGGGCGCAAGTGCAAACAAGGCTTCCACATTGTCAGGTTCCTCAACCAGCACGGCGCGCAGCAATTCGATCGCGCGCGCGGCGTCACCCTGCGCGGTCAATGCGCGCGCGAAGGCGCAGATCCGTGTCGGCGTGGCCTCGATGCCCAGTTTGAATGCCCGCCGGTACGCCTGCACGGCCAGCATCCAGCGCCCGGCCTCGGTACTGGCTTGGGCAAGTTGCTCGAACAGCATCGGCTGTTCGGGTTCGCGCGCGACGCGGTCGATTAGTTTATCCAGTGTGCCCATCATATCCCTGGCGTGTACCATCGCGGGCAAGCCGCTGATGTGGTTGCGGGCGGCGCAACGGCGATCAATACGTCCAGGCTCTCATAGTGCCAAAAATATCGCCGCCCCGCTGCGAATCATCGCACCCTGTCCGATTCAAAGAAGCCGCGCGGAGTCCGGGGCGGCAAGGGTTTTCGATATTCCAAGCCCATGTCAGTTATCCTGCCTGCTGGCGAGGATATTTCCACATACTGGTACGGCCCTGAGATGAACCGCAAACAGATCGTTTCTGTTGTGATCGCGCTGGCGGCGGTTGCACTTGTATTGTCTTCTGAGACGGTGCGTGCCTGGCTGTTCGATGCGTTGCACTGGATGGAGCAGCATCCCACTGCGGCGGTGCCGTTGCTGTCGATTGGACTGTTGCTCGCGATTGTCTTGTTGGCGCCTACCTGGGTATTTATGGTGGCTGCCGGTTATTTGTACGGCACCCTTAAAGCGGTGTTGTTGATCTGGCCGGTGTATGTATTGGGCGCGACCCTTACGTTCTTCATCGCGCGGCATGTGGCGCGCGAGCAGGTGGAGCAACGGATGGCCTCCCGCCCGCGATTCGCAAGCCTGGACCGGGCGGCGGGCAAGAGTGGATTCTCGGTTGTGCTGCTCACCCGGGTTGCGTTAGT
This sequence comes from uncultured Gammaproteobacteria bacterium, assembly GCA_965369325.1. Taxonomy (GTDB): domain Bacteria; phylum Pseudomonadota; class Gammaproteobacteria; order Steroidobacterales; family JBCBZW01; genus CBDUQI01. The sequence goes on along the minus strand of CBDUQI010000019.1, from coordinate 36,662 downwards.
CATTCCATACAATCTGCTGAATTATGCGTTTGGCGTGACCTCAGTGGGATTTTCGCAGTACTTCTGGGGTACTGCGATTGGCTCAACCGTCATGGTCGGCCTGAATGCGTATGTGGGTGCCAGCGCAACCAGTCTGGCGGCGCTTGGGCCTGCTGGCGGCGGCCTGTCGGCCGACTGGCGGATCACCGCTTTGCAGTTTGGGCTGGTGTCGGTGACCATCGCGTTGCTGGTGCTGTTCGTTGCCCGCGCGTTGCGGCAGCAGTTGGAAGAGTAAGCGGTATTCTGGAGCGATGTGTGGGCGCCTACCCAAAGCGATCTGCCGAGAAATGAAACTCTTTTACACACCGTTATCACCCTACGCGCGGGTGAGCAGAATCGTTGCGCTGCTGCTCGATACTCCCGTGAGTTTTGTGCAGGTGGCGGTGCGCGAGTCGGCGAACGATTTGCTGCAAGTAAATCCGGCTGCCAAGGTGCCCTCGCTGCAATTGGGCAGTGGGGTCGTGTTGAGCGAAACGCGCCTGATCTGTGAGCATCTCGAATCGCTCGGTGCGCAACCGCTGGTGGCAAGCGTGAACGATCACGCCGGGCGTCATTGGGAGGGGGTTGTTTGCGGCTTTCTGGATGGTGTTGCCGTTTGGGTCCGCGAACGACGGCGTCCTGTGCCAGCGCAATCCCAAGCAGTGCTTGCGCTTGAAGCGCAGCGTTGCGCCCGATGCCTCGCCTACTTTGAGCAATCTTGGCCCGGCGAGCGGGCACTTGATTACGCCGCCATTGTGCTTGCCTGCACGCTTGAGTTGATTAATACTTGCGCGCTGGTGGATTGGGAGTCGCAGCATCCGCGTTTAGCCGCCTGGTTGCGGTGGGTGTCCGCTTCTGCGCCGTTTCAACAAACCGCACCGGAGCACGCTTGAGCGACGTTACTGGCCCCCAGCGCCTCGTAGCGTTTGCCAAAACGGGACGAGCACGCGCGTGACCAGCGGAATCAGCAACAGTCCCAAGGCGAGGCCGAAGATGCCGTCCATCGTTGCTTTCGCCACCCAAGCCACAACGCCTGTGGCGGCCGGCACAGCTTGACCGGCCACAGCCGCTATATCGTGGATCAGATGTCCGGGCGCGCCCACACCGAGTGCCTCCAGGCCGTGGATCACAATGGACCCCCCAACCCAGAGCATTGCTGCCGTGCCGACGGTGGTCAGAATCACCAGGAATCGCGGCATCCCGAGCACGATGCGCTGGCCGAGCCCGCGGGTAAAGGCCAGCCGTCCCCGACGGCTCATCAGCAGGCCCACATCATCGGCTTTGACGATCAGTGCGACACTGCCGTAAACGGCAAACGTAATGGCGATGGCGACCAGCGCCAGCGTCGCGCCTTGCAGCCAGAGGTTGCCAGTGGGAATTTCCGCCAGCGCAATGGTCATGATTTCGGCCGACAAGATAAAGTCTGTCTTGATGGCGCCGGATACACGCTTTTCTTCCAGATGAGCCGGGTCGCCGGCGTCCAGGTCGGCCTCGACGTGGGTATCAGAATGGGGGAACAGCGCGTGGAAGACTTTCTCGGCGCCTTCGAAGCACAGATAACAGCCGCCGAGCATCAGCAATGGCGTGATGACCCAGGGTGCGAACACCGACAGCAGCAGGGCCGCCGGTAGCAGGACGAGCAATTTGTTGCGGACGGATCCCTTGGCGATACGCCAGACAATCGGTAACTCACGGCTGGCCTCGAATCCGTGCACGTACTTGGGCGTGACCGCAGCGTCATCGATCGCGGCGCCTGCGGCTTTGGCACCGGCTTTGGCGGCCTGGCCGATCACATCATCGACCGACGCGGCAGCCACCTTGGCGATGGCTGCAACGTCGTCCAGCAAGGCGAGCAGGCCGCTCACAAGGCGATCCCTCGGGTGGGAGATGGCCGGAGCCCATTTCTGCTCGGCAAACAGATGCATTGCATTGTGCGGCGCCCAGTAAAACTGCGTGAGGCGCTATTTTCTCACAATATGGGTTGATCGGCGCGGGCTTTACGGACGTTCACGGTTGTGCGAAACACCCATAGGCGACTGGCGATTTATTCTCTCCAGTAGTTGTTTGCGGCAGCGATGATCTGGAATTCAGTCGCGATCACCTGGGCGGCGGCAATCAGCTCAGGCGCGCTCTGCGAGTATTGTGCACGCACGCGTTTTTTCACCGCCGGATCAGATTGCATCTCGCCGATGGATTTTCTGGCTAACTTGATAGCCAGTTGCCGTCCTTCAAACGCAGTGTCAGTCATCAGGGTAGGCAGATAGTTGTTGTCGGCGGCATTTGAAGTCGGCGCAACGGCAAACAACAGCGCAATTGTCAGGCCAAGCAGGGGCGTTTTCATGATGGCTCTCCGCAGAAATGAGGCATGAGTGTAGGTTTGGTTAGATAATAAAGCAAATATATATTTTGTTTATTATTGATGGTAAAATTCTCGTTGGCCACCTCAATCAACCAAGGCATGCCATGACGTCAAGCCAGCGCAGCACGCGCAAAGAGATTTTCAGCCGGATTCAACGTGCGCCCAGCACTGTCGAGCAGCTGTCCACGGCGCTTGGGATCACGCCGGCGGCCGTGCGCTCGCAACTCAGTCATCTGGAGCGCGAGGGGCTGGTGGTGCGTGGCGAGTTACTACGTAAAGGGGCTGGTCAACCCGCGATTGTCTATCGGGTGGCCGAAGGTGCCGAGGACGCGTTTTCCAGTGCATATAAACCGCTGCTGGTGAATCTGGTGGATTGCTTGTCCGATACGCTGACCGATAGGCAGCTCGGCAAACTGATGCGCGAGGCCGGCCGACGCGTGGCGATGGCCGAGCCGTCGTTTGGGCGTACCCTGCAGCAGCGCATCGAGAGCACCGCGCGGGCACTGCAGGGGCTGGGGGCGTCCATCGAGGTTGAGCATGTGGATTGCGATATCAAAATTACCAGCTACGCCTGCCCGCTGGCCAGCGCCGTTCATTGCCGTCCTGAGGTTTGTAAAGCTGTGCGGGCGTTCATCTCGGAGGCAACCGCCTGTCCGGTGCGTGAGCAGTGCCAACGCGAGAAGACGCCGCTGGTGTGCCAGTTCGTGCTCCCCAACGCACTGGCTTAACCGCTGCGGGGCCTGGGAAGGGCTGAGTCTTCATCCGCGGACGGGTGCGCGCTGGAGGCGTTGTGGCGCTTAACGTCGCTGCTTAGAACCGACCTTCGCTTGAACTGGAGTCTTACCGGCTGGTACAACACATGCAGGGCTTGATGAGGAAAGTGAGTCTCGCCAAGTGCTGCGTGTAGGGGCGCCGACTTTGGCCGATAGGCATGCATTACTGTCCTGGCTGGTAATAACAATTAAGAATGGGGGAGGTCATGCAAACGGACCAGGTTGAGGGAAGCGAGAGCGAGCAACAGGTGCAGCCGCAGCGGTTTGGGTTTGAGTTCACTGGCAGCGGCGGTGAGTATTTTAAGATCTGGATCGTTAACGTCTTCCTAACCATTGTTACACTCTATGTGTACTCCGCGTGGGCCAAGGTGCGCACCAAGCGTTACTTCTACGGAAGCACGACACTCGACGGCACATCGTTCGAGTACCATGCTAGACCGCTGCAGATTTTATTTGGCCGCATGTTGTCGCTCGTACTGGTCCTGGGCGTGAGCTACGGTGCCGCCGTCAGCGTCACGCTGTCGCTGGTGCTGTACGCAATTATCGCGGTGTTCCTGCCGTGGGCGGTGTGGCGCTCGGCCGTGTTCAACGCGCGCATGAGCAGCTATCGCAATGTGCGTTTCGATTTTGATGGAGCGGCTGCTCCGTTGTACGGGTACTTCCTGTTGTTTATCGGCCCGCTTGCGCTGGCTTTCGGTTTTCCATTGCTGGTCCCTATGTCTGAGGCTTTGCAGGGTATCGTTTTTGCGGTCGGTATGCTCGGCATGTATGCACTGTGGCCGGTGATGAACTGGCTGCTCCGAAGCTACTTCGCCAACGGCTATCGCTACGGCACCGCCAGGTTCAGCGCGAACCTGACGCTTGGCCGAATTTACGGCATCTACGTGGCGATGATCGGCCTGGGTCTGGTGGCGTTTGTGGTTGCAGGTCTTCTGGTTGCGCTTGTTCTGTTTGTCGTTGCGGCCGCCACGGGCATGCTGCAAATGGATGACTACAGCACGCTGCTGGAAGACCCTGCCGCGATGGCTCTGCTGAGTATCATGATGCTGTTTCTGTATTTGATGATGCTTGTTGCTCTCAGTGGTGCGGGCGCGTTCCTAGTCGCAAGATTGCGTAACTACACGATGGGGCAGACCCGTGTGGGCGATCGCGTTCAATTGGAGTCGCGGGTGCCGATCAAGCGGTTGTGGATGGTGTCGGTGACCAACATGTTGGCGATCATTTTTACCTTTGGGTTGGCCTATCCGTGGGCACGGGTGCGGATGGCGAGGTTGTACGCGGACTGCACAGCGGTATTGAGCGAGGACACGCTGGATGGGTTTGTCGGTGCCGAGCGGGTGCATGTGACAGCCCTGGGCGAGGAATTGGGCGATGCATTCGATCTGGACCTGGGCATAGGTTTTTGATGGGCGAGGCGGGCCAGGCGCGCGGGCACTGGTTTGGCGGGGGCAACTCCGAGCGCCGCAACGCGACCCTGCGCTATGAAGATGACCAGTACCGCTTGATAGTGGGGCAGGCGGTCGAGCGACAAGGACCGGTGGCCGAACTAGCCGTTAGCGATCGTGTCGGCAGCATTGCTCGAAAACTCTATTGGCCTGATCAGTCGATGTTCGAGACCACCGAAAACGATGCCATCGATGCCATGCTCTGCGCAGCAGGGTATGCTGGCCAGGGCATCGGCCTGCACCGCATGGAGCAGAGCTGGCGTTGGATCATCCCGTCGCTGTTATTGTCCGCGTTTTGTGCGTTCGCCGCGTTCAGATGGGGCCTTCCTAGCGCTGCGCATTCGATTGCATACGCGTTGCCAATCTCGGCGCAGGAGCAGATATCCGAGGGTGCTCTGAGCACATTGGACCGCTTTTTCTTCGACCCCAGCGAGTTGCCGCAAGCCCAGTGTGAGCAGATTATTGCCCGCTTCAGGGAGCTGGTGCCTGCGGAGTCAGCGCATGACTTTCGCCTGCGTTTTCGTCACATGAATGATGTCCCAAATGCGATGGCACTGCCTAATGGCGAGATCATCGTGACCGACGCACTGGTGGAACTGGTGGACGCGCAAGAGGAGCTTGATGCGGTATTGCTGCATGAGATCGCGCACGTTACCCAGCGCCACGGGCTGCAACAGGTGATTCAGGCCTCTACGGTCAGCGTGATCGTGTCACTCGCGATTGGTGACATCAGCGGGGTTGGTGAGTTGGTCGCGGGTGTGCCGGTGTTTCTGATGCAAAGCAGCTACTCGCGTAAACACGAAGCGGCGGCCGACGAGCATGCGTTCCAGCAGATGCGGCGGTTTGACATCGACACGGCACACTTTGCGCACATCATCCGAAAACTCTCCTCCATCGAGCCCACCGAGGACAGCGGTCGGTTGGAGCGTACTCGCCGCGTGGCCGAGTATCTCTCTTCCCATCCGGACAGTGAGCGACGTGCACAGCGTGCACTAGCTTTGTCTACCTTAGAGAAAAATTAGTCCGGGCCAGCGGTGGAGAGATCTACTACTGGAATCTGTCAGACTTATTTTTTCAGGTGGTGTTCGTCGCTACCGCGATGTCGATTGTGTCCGGTGCCGCCGGAACATTTCGCTCGCACTCGCGCTCACCTCATTAGGTAGCTAAATCAGGCCGATCTCAATCGCTTTGAGTACAGCCCGCGTGCGATCTCTGACGCCGAGTTTGGATAAGATACTGGAGACATGATTCTTGATTGTGCCCTCCGACTTGTCCAGCGCGTTGGCAATTTCACGGTTGCTGTAACCGCCCGCGACCAGTCTTAGCACCTCCGTTTCTCTAGGGGTGAGGACCAACGGCTCCGGCAGCGAGTCGAACTCGGCCGGTTGACGCGCCAGCCCACGCAACAAGGTCTCGGTGATCGCCGGCTGCATCATCGTCTCGCCCTTGTGTACCGACTCGATTGCGCCGATCAGGTTGTCGAGTGATACATCTTTGAGCAGGTAACCCTTGGCACCAGCGCGTATTCCCTTTAGCACCAGTTGGTGGTCATCGAAGGTGGTCAGGATAATCACCGGTATCTGGCAGCCTGCTGCTTGTAGCGCATTCATCGCCTCGATGCCGTCCACCCGGGGCATGCGTACATCCATCAAAATGACATCGGGCTGGTGCTCGGTGGCGATACGCGCGGCGCAGTCGCCGTCGCTCCCTTCCGCTACCACCCGGACGCGGTCGGACAAGCTAAGCAGGCTGCGAATACCTTCGCGCACCAGTGTCTGGTCATCAATCAGGGCGACTGCAATGCTCACGCCGGGGTACTCGTCAGGGGTAGGCGGACATCTATCGCGACATTCGCACCCGCCTTTAAGAGGAACTGTCCGTTCAGATGCTCGACCCGTTCGCGCATGCCCTTCAGCCCGTTGCCTGGTGTCAGCGGTTTATCTGCGGCGCCGTCATCGGTTATGGACAGGCAGATATCCTGCTCGTCCTGGCGCAGGCGGATCCAGGTGGCCTTGGCGCCTGCGTGACGCAACGTGTTGGTGATCGCTTCCTGCACACACCTCAGCAGTGTTTCGGCGACGTTGACGTCTTCAAGCCTGAGTGTCGGTGGAAGGTCAAGGTGAACCTTCAGATTCGGGACGTCCTGCGCGATGAGCCGCAAGGTGTCGGCGAAGTTTACGTCGTTACGCTCGCGCATGGTGCCGACGGCGTCGCGCACATCACTGAGCAGTAACCGGGACAGCGCGTGACACTGATCGATTTTCTCCTTCACCTCCCCGTCGCTGACGCGCGAGGCAACCTGCAGATGAATGCTGAGCGCGGTGAGGTGGTGCCCCAGAAGATCGTGCAGATCGCGCGCGATGCGCGTGCGCTCACTTTCCCGCGATGCTTGGGCCAGTAGGTGTTGGGTGGCGGTGAGCTCGCGGTTAAGCGCGTTGGCCCGGTCACTGGCCTGTTTGGACTGCAGGGTGGCGACTGAGGAGAGTAGGGCGAAGATGTGGAAGGTACCAATCAATATGACTTGCGCCGCCGCGTCTGTATCGGCGCGAGCGAAATGCAACACGCCGAACCAGCCCAATGCGATGATGAGCAGAAAAAATACGCACGTGCGTTGCGAAAAGTGATACGGCGCGATCGCCATCCACACGATAGTGTAGATAAAAAAGAAGTTGACGGGCACCTGCCAAGCCAACGCAAAAACAACACCGAGCATGGCCAGCATCAGCGCGCGCGCGGCCGAGCCTTGGGCGATCTCGCCGACAGCATTCGTCACCAGCAGTAGCAGCGCCAGATACAGCAGTTGCCACAAGATCGCAGGGAGCAATCCACCGGGGAAGCTCGAGGGGTTGGCGCGAATCACCAGAAGGCTGAGAGTCAACACCACCAGCCAGGTAATCACGGCGGCCAGCATATGCGCAATATCGGTGCGGGTTCTCATATCCGCATTATTACGCAATCGCCTCGAAGTGCTATAGGCCGAAAGTCATGGGTGGCACAGATGACTATCCGCACTTACGGCGCTCACCACGGACAGGCATTGTGATGGCGTACACACAGGGAGCTGGGGCGATGCACGATACCTATAAGATACTTCTTTTTATTCATGTGGTTATGGGTTTTTTCGCTGCGCTGGTGTTTTGGTTGCCGGTGCTCAGTAAGAAGGGTGGGCGCTTGCATGTGCTGGCGGGTCGCGCTTATGTCGGGGGCATGTACAGTGCGGCGGCAACGGCGATTGCCATTGCTTTGTTAGTGCTGGTCGATCCGATCGCGGCCAAACACCCAGCGGAGGCGCTGTCCGTTGAACGCTCGCAGGGGCTGGCGGTGCAGGAACGTACGGTCAGCACGTTCCTTCTGTGCATTGGCGTGCTGGTGTGGGCCAGCATTCGTCATGGACTGCTGAGCCTGCGTGCGAAGGCCGATCACCGGCTGATGCGCGCGCCCTCGCACCTGATCCTTAACGCGGTACTGGGAGCGCTCGGGCTGGCGCTGCTGGGTTTGGGCTGGTATGCAAGCCAGGTGTTGTTCTACGTCTTCGCGGTTTTGTGTGTAGGCACCGCGGTGACCAATCTTCGCTATTGCCTGCGACCTGCCCCCGACCGGCGCGCCTGGCTGGTCTCGCACATGAGCTCGATGATCGCCGCCGGTATCGCCACCTACACCGCCTTTTTTGTGTTTGGCGGCAGCCGTTTTCTGGCACCGCTGCTCACGGGTTACTGGCAACTGCTGCCATGGGTGGCACCCGCTGTAGTGGGCACGGTGATTATCCAGCTGATGGCGCGCCGATATCGATAGGCACAGGCAGGCGTCGCGCTTGCCAGCGCGTTCGGGAGGTTTTGCAGGTAGTATCTGCCTCATCTGAGGGTGAGGCGGTGACAGCTCGGCGAAGCATGAACAAGACTTACGACTACATCATCGCGGGCGCCGGCTCCGCGGGTTGTGTACTGGCGCACCGTTTGTCCCAGGACAGCAACGTGCAGGTGTTGCTGCTGGAGATCGGTGGCAGCGACCGCAGCATCTACATTCAAATGCCCACCGCGCTTTCGATTCCGATGAATACCGAGAAGTTCGCCTGGCAGTTCACCTCTCAGCCAGAGCCTTATCTGGATCACAGGGCAATGCACTGCCCGCGCGGCAAAGTACTGGGCGGCTCCTCCTCGATTAACGGCATGGTGTATGTGCGTGGTCACGCGCGGGATTTTGATGAGTGGGCGCAGCACGGCGCGCAGCACTGGGACTATCGCCATTGCCTGCCGTACTTTAAGCGCATGGAGGACTGGGCATTCGGTGAGGATGAGTACCGCGGCGTTGGCGGTCCGCTGGCCGTGAACAACGGCAACAATCGGCAGAACCCGCTGTACAACGCCTTTATCCAAGCGGGCGAGCAGGCGGGCTATCCGCGCACGGCGGACTACAACGGTTATCAGCAGGAAGGCTTTGGTCCGATGCACATGACCGTGAACAACGGCGTTCGCTGGTCCACGGCGAATGCGTATTTGCGCCCAGCCCAGGCACGCGCGAACCTTGATGTACTCACAGGCGCCACGGTCCAGCGGGTGTTGTTGAGCGGTACCCGCGCGGTCGGGATTGAATATACGCGCGGGGGTGCGCACAGCCAGGCGCTGGCAGGCGAGGTGATATTGAGCGCCGGGTCGATTGGCTCACCGCATTTGCTGCAAACCTCCGGCATTGGTCCGCAGGGGGTGTTGCGCAAGGCTGGCGTGCCGGTGCATGTGGATTTACCCGGCGTAGGCGAGAATCTGCAGGATCACCTTGAGTTTTACTTCCAGTACAAGTGCCGACAGCCGATCACGCTGAACGGACATCTGGGCGCATTGAGCAGACTTAGGATTGGTGCGCAATGGTTGGTGAGCAAATCGGGGCTGGGTGCCACCAACCATTTTGAATCGTGCGCGTTTATTCGCTCCCGAGCAGGTGTTGAGTGGCCGGATATTCAGTACCATTTTTTGCCGGCGGCGATGCGTTACGACGGCAATGCGGCGTTCGACGGGCACGGTTTCCAGGTTCATGTCGGGCACAATAAACCGGCAAGTCGGGGCTGGGTGCGCGCCCGATCTGCGGATATCGCCGACAAGCCCGATATCCAGTTTAATTACCTGCAGGCGCAACAGGACATTGAAGGCTTTCGCGCGTGCGTGCGGTTAACTCGTGAGATTATTGAGCAACCGGCGTTTGAACCTTTTCGCGATGGGGAGATTCAGCCCGGCGACGCGGTGCAATCGGATGCGCAGATTGACGCGTTCGTGCGCCAGGCCGTGGAGAGTGCCTACCACCCCTCTTGCACCTGCAAGATGGGCGAAGATGAGATGGCGGTGGTGGATTCTCAAACCCGCGTGCGTGGTGTTGAGTGTCTGCGCGTGGTCGATTCTTCTATTTTCCCCGTGATTCCCAACGGCAACTTAAACGCGCCGACTATTATGGTGGCCGAACGCGCGGCTGACCTGATCAAGGGGGCGCAAATGCTCGCCCCCAGCGATGCTCCGGTCGGCATCCCCGATCACTGGCGCGAGCACCAGCGCTAACGGTGACGTGATCTAGCCGACTTTAGTTCGCAGACCGGCCCGGCGCTGTTAAAGAAGCGGCTTCCAATCCATCGCAAGACGACTAGAATACGGGCTCCTGCGAGGGCGCTGTTGTTCCTGTCCGACAGGGAATTGTTGCGCTGGGCTGGCGTGGCGTATTGTTCCATCACAACCGTCTCGGGTGTGCATTATGCTGAAGAAACTGTTGCTCGGTCTCATGTTGTCGGTCGCGGTGTTGGTGGCCTACGCGCTGGTGACGGCGCCCGCGCCGGTTAACTATATTCCGGCGCCGCCGACGGTGGGTGACGATCCGCAAAACTGGTTAGCGCAACGCGAGGCACAGGTGCATGCGCTTACGCCGCTGGTGCCGGGTACCGAGAAGCGTGTGCGGTGGTTTAATGGGGAGCCTGGATCAAAAACCCCGTACGCGGTTATCTACCTGCACGGTTTTTCTGCTACCCGGCGCGAATCCGCCCCAGTCGCTGAACAAGTGGCGCACGCGTTGGGCGCAAATTTGTTCGAGACGCGCCTGAGGGGGCACGGGCTGGTTAGCGATCCGTTGACGGATGTCGCGACCGAAGCCTGGCTGGACGATGGGGTGGAGGCGCTGGCGGTCGGGGCGATAATTGGTCAGCGTTCCATCGTTATTGGTTTGTCGACCGGGGCTACGCTGGCGCTAGCGTTGGCACGGATGCCGTTGTTCGAGACGGTGGATACCCTGGTGCTGGTTTCGCCCAACTTCGCCCCGCGCGACGATTCTTCGCGGTTTCTGACTGCGCCGGGTGGGCCGCTACTTGCCCGAATGATGATCGGGCCTGAGCACCGTTGGGAACCTGCCAACGAGGCGCAGGGCCTTTACTGGGCCACACATTATCCGTTGGCGGCGATTGTTCAAATGATGCGGTTGGTAGAGTATGCCAACTCGCTGCTGCCGATAACTCTGGAGCAGCGCGTGCTCGGCATATATTCACCCAACGATACAGTGATCAACCCGCAGCGCGTTGTCGATTCATTCGCTCTGATTGATGCAAGGCGCAAGCACCTGCAGAGCATGCCTGGGTCGGGTGATCCGAGCAATCATATTCTGGCGGGCGACATCATGTCCCCGCAGACAAACGCGCAGGTCATCCAGATGATCACAAGTTTTGTGAGCGAGGATGAGGGCTGAGATGCCTAGCCGGCAAGCGCGGTGTCAGCAGGTGCGATGGTGTTGTCCAGGAACCCACTATCGCGCATCTGATTGCAGGCAATGGGCAGGGTGACAACAAACTGAGTACCGCCGCCGACGTTGTTTTGTACTTCAATGCTGCCGCCGTGTTTGTTGCACACGACGTTGTAGGCAATGCTCAGACCCTGCCCACTGCCGCGCCCTACGTCTTTAGTGGTGAAGAACGGATCGAATATCCGCTGCTTGAGGTGCTCGGGAATGCCACCTCCTGTGTCGCTGACCACAATTTGCAGATGCTCCCCCTGCTGCGAGGTACTTAGCTCGATTATCCCTAAGCGATGTGCAGGCACACCATTGGCGCTGGCGGCGAAGTCGGCGTCTTCGCAGGCCAGTTTGTCCTCGATGGCCTGCGCCGCATTGATCAGCAGGATGACGATGACCTGTTTAACTTCGCTGGCCACACACATGAGCCGTGGCAGTCCGGTGCCTAGGTGTTTACGCAAATCGGCAACATATTTCCACTCGTTGCGCGAGACAATCACCGAGCTTTCAACCGCTTCATTCAAATCGGTGAGGACTTTTTCTACCGTGCTGTGTGAGAAGCTCTTCATGGCGCAGACAATGTCGCTGACGTGGGTGAGCCCTTCGTTCGTCTGGGTGATTGCAAGAGGAATTTCCTTAATCAGGAAATCCAGGTCGGCGGGATCGACGCTGGCCAAGAGCTCTGCGGGTACTGCGTTGCCGATGCCGCGGGCTGCACTGTGGCGCTGTAGAGTCCGCACCAGTTCCAGCGCGGGCCTGAGAGCCTCGAACGACTCGCCTACGAAGGTGGTGTTGTCGCAAACAAACTGAATAGGCGTGTTAATTTCGTGTGCAATACCGGAGGCCAGTTCACCGATAGCTTCGAGTTTTTTCGCTTGCACAAGATTCTGCTCTAGCGCCTTGATTTCTGTCAGGTCGTGCACCATCGCGGCAAACAACATGCTGCCGTCGGTCAGGCGCACTTCACCGAGCGACAGCCGTATCGGCAGCAGTCGCCCGCTACGGTGAAGACCCGCGCCCTCTACCTGCTGTCCAAGCAGCGGACTGTCAGCGCCCGCGTTAAGCACCTCGTCAAGATGTCGCTGCTGCTCTGGTGCTGGGACCAGCATCGTAACGTCCTTGCCAACCGCTTCGTGTTCGTTGTAGCCGTAGAACGCCTCTGCCGCATTGTTGAACTGCTTGATAACGCCTTGCTGATCGTAGATAACAATTGGGAGGGCGGAGCCCTCAAATATCGCGCGGAAGTAGGCTTCACGGTCCCGGATATCTTGTTTGCGCGCGAGCTCTTGGGTGATGTCTCTGTGCAGTACCACCGAACGCTGGTGATTGCCGTCGGCGTCGAACACCGGAGTCAGCGATAATGCCACCTGCACGACGCTGCCGTCTTTGCTCAGGAGTGCCGTCTCGACCGAGTAGCCTTGCCCGGTGAGCAGAGCATGGGTGATGGATCTCAAATGCGCTGGATCAAGCCCGGGGCTTGCGAGGACGGCGATCGATTGGCCGACAATCTCATCCGGCTGGTATCCGAACAGCCGCGTGAAGCCGGGATTAATCCACTCAACGAGTTGTTTGGTATCCACCAACGCCACCGGGTGATCGGTGTATCGGGCCAGCAGCGACATCTTCTCCAATTCACGCGTCCGCCGTGCAACTTCCCTTTCCAGTTGTGCGCGCTCGGCCTCCAACTCGCAAACGACTGCCACACGCACGCCGTCTACCACGTACAGAAACAGCACAGCGGTGAGCGTCAGCACACTGTAAAGCTGAACCTGTAGAATATTCTGGGCAGAGTATGCGCGCCCCAGATCGAGACCGATCAGGATGGCCAGGCCGACCACCGTCGACATAATCATGGGGGTGTAGCGGCGCTGCTTCCAAAAAGCGATCCAGACCAGGATGGGCAGAGCGAACATGGGCGCTAGCGCTTTGTCGAAGTGCTCAACCAGCAGCGACGGACCCAGCCAGAGCATCACGGCGCATCCGAGTGCTATGGGGATCAGGCGTGTCATATGTTGCTGCACGGAACCGGAATTTAGCCGATGCAGCAGAGCAATCAGCGCTGGTCCGCACAGGATGACGCCGGTTGTGTCCGATAGCGCCCATTGGCGCCAGACGGCCCCAAATTCTGCGTTTGGCAGCTCTGCGCCTAGCATCAGCGACAGGCTGCCGAAAGTGGCGGCGAAAGCGCTGTGTGTGATGGCCAGCAATATGACAAACAAGGCGGTGGATCGTACATCTTTTAGCGGATACTCATCACCGCCCGCTGTTCGATACAGCCAGGCGCCCAGAATCGGTCCGCCGGTATTGGCAGCGGCGGTGCCAACATAGGCCCAGTCCCACCCGAGCACCGATACGGTTTGCAGTAAAAAGGCTGGAAACATGATCAGTGCTGTGCTCGGCCCGAAGCGCAGTGCGATAAAGGCGGTCAGCCCGGCGGCGGGCCAGATGGCGACCACGTCGTGAGTGGCGTAACGAGTGGCAAAACCAGTGCCAAAGGTCGCCTCCATGCAGGCGTAGAGGGCGATGCCGAATGTCGCCAGCGTCAGCCACCTGGGCAGTCGCCGGGGTTTCCGGTGGGAGGTTAGATCGATGGTGTCCAAGCGCAGGCCTGCTCGCTCGCAATTTAGTCATCTGTCTTATCGGTCTCACGGGCGCGTACTTTAGCCCGCGCAGGCGGCGAGGCGGGGAGGCTTAGGACTGAGCTGGTGCCAGCGCCAGGCCGCGAAAGCGGATCGTCATGTCGCTTTGTGCGAGCTGCAGGGTGATACGGTCACCTTTGGCCACCTGCAAGTCGTCGGCGAACAGATACAAGTTTTGCTGCCAATGCTTCAGCGCGCCTTCGGGTCCCGAGTTCATGTTGATCTGCGTATCCAGGTCCAGCTCGAACCAAAATGCAACTCCGTGCACCGTCCCGTTCGTGCTCGCCACCAGTTCGAGCGGGTGCAGGTTAGGGGCGGTGTCCTGAGTGGCGGGCGGTAGATTCGCGAAGTCGACCTCCCAGGCCGTGATGAGCGGTGTGAGCTCAATCACGTTCTCGTGCTCAAGGCGCACAGTGATGTACTTGTTAGGATCGCGCAGGCGCTCGAATGAGGAAAGATCAAAGCCACACACGTCCCGCAACGGGTGAGTCGCACGCCGCTCGGGTACCTCCACCAGCACCGCCTTGATGCGTCCGGCCCTTGGGATCATACTGCCGCCGGGCGTGAGCAACTGCTCGTTTGCGTGGCGCAGTGAAGGCAGGGCGCCCTCACCCAGCAGCTTGTTGTCCAGAATTTCCGATACCAGCAGATCCACGCGGTGTTCCAGATCTGCGCCTTCGCCCAACGTTAATTGGGTTGACGGTTTGTTGTGCACGGTAATCTGATCGGCGTACCCATTGGCGCGAATGATCTCAACCGCAGCTTGCGCGATTGGCCGCTCAGTCTCGCAAGTGGTCACAGAACGGGCGCCAGCACGCGCTGCCATCATCGACAGCAAGCCGGTGCCAGTGCCAATATCCAGCACTCGCGTACTCTTCTCAACCGCCCGCTCGATCGCCTGCTGATAGGCCAGGTTGCGCGCGTTGTCGGCCAGCATATCAAAGTGCCACTGGGGGACTTGCTGAACTGCCAGTGACTCAAGGTTCTGGCGTGCAACATGGTCTTGTGGGTTGGCCTGCAGCGCCTGTTCATAGCATTGCATCGCCTGCTCACGCAGGCCCATCGCCAAAAAAGTGTTGCCCAGATTATTCATCGCCCGGCCATTGTCCGGCGATATTTTTAGCGCACGCTCGAAGCACTGTAAGGCGTGTTCGTGCTGGCCCTTGAGTGCAAACAGATCGCCAAGATTGCACAAGGCCTCAGCGTGCTCTGGTTTGATCTTAAGCGCGTGTGTGAAAGCCGCTTGCGCGTCGTCCAATGATCCGCGCATCGCGAGCACGACGCCCATCGCGTTATGGGCAAGCGCGTAGTCAGGTTTGAGTTGCACGGCGCGCCGCATCTCACTCAGAGCGCCGTCTGCGTCACCCTGGGCGAACAGGGCTGAACCCAGGCATTGATGGGCTTGGGCGTGACTGGGCGCAGCGTTGACCACCTGACGGTACAGTTTAACTGCCGTCTCCAGATCCCCCGACTGCTGCGCATCCAGTGCACGGCTCAGCCGTTTTTGTATATTCATCTTGCGACGCCGACAATGATGGCACCATTATTGCCGTGCGTGACGCACGGCAACCCCCCTTTTACGACTTACCTTATGCTGAACGTGAGGTGTTTCGCAAGGTCGTCGGCCGGCGCTTCGAACCCGCGCCTGCCGCGAGGCCTAGCTACGGAGTGACGGTCAATTTCGGGAGGGAGTAGGCAATGACGTAATCGCCACGACCGCTACCGTCGGCCTGTGCGTCGCCGGCGGTGATTACCACGTAGTCGCCCCCCTCGTAACGATATGCCATGGGCGTGGCGTGTGCCCCAGCCGGAAGTCGTTGGGTCCACAGCAACTCCCCGGTTAGCCCGTGGTAAGCGCGCAGGGCAAAATCGAACGGCGTGGCCAGGAACACCACGTTGCCTGCGGTGACCATCGGGCCACCGACGGCGAAGTAACCCCAATCGGCCGCAACCGAATCATCCTCCAACCCCGGCGCGCGCCCAGCAGGCACTTCCCACAGAACTTTGTTGAGTGCCATATCGATGGCGATCAGCGACGCCCAGGGCCCTTCCAGACACGGCAAGCCGGTGTCGCGATGGTAAACGTCAAAGCGCGCCATGCCAAAGTCGGTGCCTTTCTGTTCGGTATACTGCGCTTCCACGCCATTGAGTTTTCCGTTTGCTTTGGCTTTGGCGAACGCCTCGCGCGGAATCAACTTGACCACAGTGGGTAGTCGATTGATGGTGAGGTAGGCCACACGAGGCCCGGGGTTGTAAGCCATTGAGCCCCAGTTAGTGCCGCCAGCGTTACCGGGGTACAGCAGTGTGCCCTGCAGGCTGGGCGGCGTGAAAATGCCCTCGTAACGCACGTTGTGCAGCATTTTCTCGCAAGCACTTCGGTGTTCAGGTGAGTGCTCCCAGATGCGCAGGCTTGGCAGTTTTGTCGGGTGCAGTCTGAGCGATGCAAAGGGTTGTGTCGCGGCCGCCTGCTCACCCGATACGTCACTGCGCGGCACGGGTTGTTCCGTGGTCGGCGCTAGCGGCTCGCCGGTCAGTCGGTGAAGCAAGTGGATAAAGCCCATCTTGGTGGCTTGCGCCAGTACCGGTACGCTGTCCCCATCCTCGGTGGCAAGTTCAAATAACATCGGTTGTGCCGCCAGATCGTAGTCCCACAGATCGTGCCTGACGGTCTGGTAACCCCACCTGAACTCCCCGGTAGAGGCCTGGAGCGCCACCACCGAGTTGGCAAACGCATTGTCGCCCAAGCGCAGGCCACCGAAAAAATCGGGTGACGGGGAACTAGTTGGCAGATAGACCAGATCGTGTTGCGGATCGCCTGACATCGCACTCCACACATTGGCGGCGCCTGTGCGGGTTTTGTGCTCCAGTGGCCAAGTGTTAACGCCCGGATGATGCCTGTGCCGTGGGATGGGGTCCCAAGACCAAAGTAGCTTGCCGCTACGTACATCAAAGGCGCGCACTTGACCGGACTCCAGTTCCGCGCCACCGTTATCACCGACAGATGAGCCGACGATCACCCGATCGGCGATGACCAGCGGCGGCGTCGTTACGGAGTACTCACCGTGTCGAACCCGGCCGATACCCTTGGCCAGATTCACTTCGCCGCGCTTGCCAAAATCGGTGCATAGGCGACCATCGGCTGCATCCAGCGCGATCAGACGGGCATCCAGTGTGCCGATAAACACACGGTTGTTGCAGCGCTCGGTAGGGTGTTGCACGGGCGCCCATACGGCAACCCCGCGCGAGGTGAACATCTCGGCATAGCCTTCGCTGAAGTCCACTTGCGGATCGAAGCGCCAAAGCACCTCGCCGGCCTGTGGTGACAGCGCGAGCACGCGGTTAAATCCGGTTGACACGTACAGCCGTCCGTTGACGAGCACTGGGGTCGCGCGGAACTTGCTGGGACTTCCGTCGAACTCGGTACCGTCGTGGCCATCGCCGGTGCGCACGCGCCAAGCCTCCGTCAATTCGCCCGCGTTTTGTGTTGTGATCCGTGTGTGACCTGCAAAGCGTTGACCGCTCAGCGAGCCGCCGTAGTGTCGCCATTGCCCGGTGAGCTGCGATGAGGTTGGTTTCTCG
Source organism: uncultured Gammaproteobacteria bacterium (assembly GCA_965369325.1). GTDB lineage: Bacteria > Pseudomonadota > Gammaproteobacteria > Steroidobacterales > JBCBZW01 > CBDUQI01. Next base: position 19,099 of record CBDUQI010000019.1, on the reverse strand, counting down.
GCATCACTGCTTTGGGCCTTGGCGGTTGGCGTGGTGGCGGCGCCGACGGCAAGGGCGAACGTCGCGAGCCACGCTTGGGCCAAAGGTGCCCATGTTGCGGTGCTTGCGTTCAAAGTACGGTCGTCCTCGCGTTCAAACCCGGTCGTATTGGCGTCGATACGATGCGACAGATCGGTCACTTGATAGTCCCGTAAGGCAAGCAAGTGCTCCATGATCTCACACAAGCCTTAGCCCAGGCAGCTGTATCTCTACCTGATACGGATGCGGAAAATAACTCCCCCACGAATGGCCCCTGTACCGGCGCAATCGCGCAGGCATTACCGAGCACGCATGTTACCGCCTGCAAAGGCCGCATGTAGATCGCGCCAACCTGGCCTGCTCACTGGTCTACTAAGAGGGAGATTTCTCATGAGCCGCACGTTGATTACGCTGGCCGCCGTTACGCTGCTAAGCACCGTTGCACAGTCACAACCCGCCGCTTTTAACCCCGTCTCGGAGGGGTTCGATGGCATGGCAATGTTTGTCGCCGATGGGTTGTATACCCCCGGTTCGCCCAATCCGGACGTACCTGGTTGCTTCCTGGGGCTATGTGAGCAGTCCTACTTCTGGAGCCAAATCGCCAACCTGCCGCTGGATGAGGTGGCTGAGAAGGAGCTGCAGGCCAAGGCCTTTTTCTTGGCGCGCTTTGGGTTGGACGTGGATGTGTTGGCCGGTAACGGCAGCGTGAACTGGTTACCCATCTATGCGGATCCGCGCATCAATTATCGCACCCGTTTCGTGGCTGGCGAGCACGTCCATCGCCTGGGTTGGGAAGTGCACGATCCCGCCTGGCTGGTGGTCACCGCACAGGAATTGGCTTTGGGCGGTGAATTTGAAGGCACGGTAGTGCCCGCCGGTACCACATTTTCTTTCGGCGAGTACTGGATACAGAAAAGCCGTATCGCCCACACCGATGGCGAGCCCACCCTGGTCAACCTGGATGAGTTCATCGTTATCAAATACCAGTCCGCTGGACCTATCCCGCCGCCGGGTATCCACGGCCTGATCAGCTCCGCTTGCGAAGTGACGGCCAGCCCCTGGGGCACCGGCGTCGCGCAGGTGAGTGGCAGCTTTGATCTGACCGCGACCGATGGCAGCGAGCCCGCCCGCCAGAACCTGCGCAACGTATTGACGTTCGATGGCGGCAATGGGCTGGGTGAGTTCGAAGGCGTCTACAACCGATAGCGCAACATTTTTCTTTCCCCACTTTTTTCAAGGAGTATTACGATGAAAACTATGCATGACCAGAGGGTCAAATCCGCCTTCCTTACCGGCCTGTGCGCGCTGCTCTCTCTGGTATCAGCACCTGCTTTCGCGGCCGACGCCAATGTGACCGTGATCGAGGGCTTGGTGGAAACCGGTTTCAACCGCTACCTGGGTCAGCCCATCGTAGACCTCGGGGGCGAGTTTGGCCTGTTCGGCGGCAACTTTCTCGCCGAGTACAACCCTGCCGGGGAAACGCCAATTGCACTGACTCCGGCGACGCCGTTGGACGCGATACTGGCCACCAATATCGACCGCGATTTTCAGGCCGCGCTATTTGGTCAGCTGCCGGAGGAGATTGACCCGATCGGCGAGAATCGCCCGCTTAAGGACTCGTTGTTGCAAGTCGGTCCCGGGGTGTTTATGCGCGATGCAGTCTCTGCACATCTGGAGGCGCCTGCGTACACGGTGACGCGCAGCGGTAGCAGCGATCCGATTACCCTTGGCGAGTGGATTGCCGCTGAAGGGCGCATGCGGATTCGTTGCCACGCCGATGGCACTGCGACCATCCGCGGATCGTTCCGTGAGCTGGTCCCCAACGGGGTGTACACCATGTGGCATATGTTCATCGGTGAGCAAGGCCCAGCCGTGGTTCCTCTGGGTGGCGTGCCGAATGTGTTCGTGCCGGATGAGGATGGCGCCGCCCGCTACTCACGGCAGTTGTCCGCCTGTCCAACCAGCGCGCAAAGCCAGACGGTAGCGTTTCTGGTCGCTTACCACTACGACGGTTCGGCCTACGGTGGTTTTCCTGATGCGCCGCTGGACGGCCTTTATGCCGGTGTCGTCACGGGCGAACATTTGATCTTTCCGGTAAACGTTCCGGTCGTTCTTGATCCGTAGGGCGAAGATCCTTGGCGTGGAGTGCTTCGGAAGCGGCCACAGGCCACAACCGGACCTCCACGCCGATGCTTCATCAGACAACCCAGCACGGGCGTCAAGGCAATTAACGTGATTGAGCTTCGAGGCTGCTAAGATGCGGTATCACGAAGACCAAATAGATCGCAGCAGTGCATCAGCAACCGGTTCAATCAACAACATGAGCAGGCGCGGCGAAATCACTCGCCTGCTGGATGCGGCCGGGGAGGGCGATCAGGCGGCTGCGAGCACGCTGTACGAGCAGGTGTACGATGAGCTGCGCGTGATCGCCCGGGCCCAGCGCCGGCGTTGGTACGGCGACGACACCCTCGGCACCACCGCCTTAATCTCCGAGGCCTACCTGCGGCTGGGCGGTGCCGCGGGCCTGAACTACGCGAATCGTACCCATTTTTATGCCACGGCCTCGCGCGCCATGCGCCAGGTGCTGCTGAATTACGCCCAGCGGCGCCGCGCGGCCAAGCGCGGTGGCGATCAGCCCCTACTCGATCTGGAGTCGATCGAGGTGGCTGACGAGGGTGCGTTGGAAGAGTTAATCCAAATCAATGAGTTACTACAGAATATTGAGGCCTCAGCGCCGCGTCAGGCGCGCGTGTTCGAGTGCCGAGTGTTTGGCGGCATGACGGTGGAGGAGACCGCCCAAGCACTCAATATCTCTACCGCAACGGTCAAACGCGACTGGCGTTTGGCGTCAGCCCGCGTTAGTCAGTGGATGTCACCCGAAAATAAATGAACCGAAACTTGGCTGCCTGGCGTATGCCTCGTTAACCAGCTCTCCCTATCGGCGGCGCGAGGTATCGGTATGAGCAGTGATATCCCGGACACGGTTGAGGCAGTTTTCCTGAAAGCTGCCACGCTTAGCCCACGGCGGCGCAAGCTGTATTTGCAAATGGCGTGCTACGGCCGGCCGACGCTGCGCCGCGATGTCGAGCAATTGTTGCGGGCCTCGGATGCGGGCGATGACTACCTGCATGATTTGGCTGGCCGGCTGAATATTCAGTCTATGTTTGAGCAGATCGAGCGCGCGGCGGTGCCGACGCAGCCGTTTGGCGTCTGGCGTGCGATCGCGCACCTGGGCACAGGCGGCATGGGTGCGGTCTACCTGGCCGAGCGCGCAGACGCTCAGTTTGAGCAGCGCGCTGCGATAAAAGTCCTGCCGGCAGCATTCGCCAGCGAACATGCTCGCCAGCGATTTCTGGTTGAGCGCCAGATACTCGCGGGTCTGCAACATCCCTATATCGCGCAGTTGCTTGACGGCGGTCTTACCAATGAAGGGTTGCCGTATTTTGTGATGGAGTATGTGCAGGGCTGCCCTGTCGAGGCCTGGTGTGATGAACGACGTTTAAGCGTTGAGGCACGGCTGGCGCTGTTCACAGACATTTGCGAGGCGGTGCAGTTTGCGCACCGCAACCTCATCATTCACCGCGACATCAAACCCGCCAATGTGATGGTGGATGAGGAAGGCCGGGTACGGTTACTGGATTTTGGCATAGCGAAATTGCTGGATCCGCAGCACACGGGGAGCGAGGTGACCTCGCTGGATCAGCGCCCGATGAGTGCGCCGTACGCCAGCCCCGAAATGATTTGCGGCGATCCGGTGACCACCGCGTCAGATGTCTACTCCCTGGGTGTACTGTTGTACGTGTTGTTAACCGGGCGGTTGCCCTCAAGCTTTGACGGCATGACCGAGCGGGAGAGGCGTGATGCGGTGAGTGGTGCGCCATGTCCCCTCGCCAGTCACGTGCTGCATGAAGTGCAGGCAACAGGCGGTGAGTTGGTCGCCGTGAGGGCTGCTTGCCGTGCAAGCACACCCGCGCAATTACGCCACCGCCTGCAGGGCGATCTTGATCTGGTCCTAGCGAAGGCGCTGGCTCGCGATCCGGAGCAACGTTATGCATCCGTGCAGGCGTTTGCCGAGGATGTGCAACGCCATCTTCACGCGCAGCCGGTGCACGCGCGCACGCCATCCTGGGGGTACTTGGCTCGCCGATTCGTGGCCCGAAACCGATGGGCTGTCGGCACCGCCGCACTGATGGTGCTCTGTCTAATTTCGATCACGGTACTCACCGCCCGTTACGCGGTGCGCACAGCCGAACAGGCGCACGAAGTGGCGCAGGCGCACGATGATGCACAGCAAAAAGCCTACGAGGCCCGCCAGACACGCGATTTTCTGCTCAGCATCTTTGAGCTTAGCGGGCCGAACGCGACGCAGGGGCAAACGGTGTCCGCTGCCAGTCTGCTGGACCGCGCCGCGCAACGCCTGGAGGATGACCTTGGGGAGTTACCGGGTACCGCTGCGGTATTGCACGGGGCCATCGCCGAGATTTACCAGCAGATGTCGCTGTATGAGCAGTCGCAGCGGATGTTCGTACGCGCGCGTGCGTTGTTTGAGGCTGCAGGCGATGAGGACGGCGCGGCGTTCGCACAAGTGACCGAACAGTACGCATCGTTAACCGAAGTGCGTGGTGAGTACCCTAAGGCCTATGCACTGGCGCTGCAGGGGCTTGCGACGTACGAGGCCATAGGCGATCAGGCGGGTATCGCGCGAATGCGTCTGATACTCGGGCGCAATCACCACAAGCAGGGGAACCTGCCACGCGCCCGCGCTGAGTACAACGCAGCCGTCACCCTGCTTGAATCATTGCCCGAGCCATCGAAGGATACACTGGCGGCCGCCAAGAGTTATCTGGGCACGCTGGCAGAACACGAAGGGGATCTTGCTGGGGCGGAGGCATTGCACCTGGAAGGGCTGGCGTTGCGGCAGGAATTTTACGGCGATCAGCACACCGTGCTGATCGAGAGCTATCATAATCTGGCGACCGCCGTTCAGCAGCAGGGCCGTTTGCGTGAAGCCGAGGCGCATTATGACGAGGCGCTGCGGATCAGCGCGCTGCTCAGTCCCAGTGGCAACAGCAGTGATGCATTCTTGTACAACGGCCTAGGCAAGTTGCACGAATTGGCGGGTGATTTGGCGTTGTCGGTGAGCAACTACGAACGCGCGCTGGCGGTACTGGCGCGCTATTTTGAGTCGCCGCACGCCAACACGGGTATCGTGCTGGGCAACCTGGCGCGCGCACAGCATCAGCTCGGGTTAAGCCAGGCCGCGCACGCTAATCTGCTTGACGGGATTGATGTACTCAATGCGACCGTGCCGGCGCATCCGAGGTTGCCGCAGATGCGCGTGCTGCTGGAGCAAATCCAGGCTGACGCTCATCCGCTGATCGCCGACGCTGCGCCTTGAGGTCGTGCGGGTCGCGCTCGCGCGAAGCTAAAATCGTACACGTTCAGCGCCCTTAAGCTCGAGCATGGCGCGTGCTTCAGCGGGTGAGGCAATGTCGTAGCCAAGTTGTTCCAAGATCACCCGTATTTTGCGCACCTGCTGCGCGTTGCTGGTGGCGAGCGCGCCATGTCCGATCCAAAGGCTATCCTCCAACCCCACTCTTACGTGGCCGCCTACAATCGCCCCCATGGTGCCGAGTGGCATCTGCATCGCACCCGCGCCGAGCACCGAGAACTGGTAGTGCTCACCCAGCAACCGGTCTGCCGTACTTTTCATGTGCAGCAGGCTGTGGGGCGAGGCGTCAATGCCGCCCAACACGCCCAGGACAAACTGGACAAACAAGGGGGGCTTAATCAGGCCGGATCGGAGAAAGAAGGCGAGTGTCTGAATTTGCCCAACGTCGTAGCACTCAAATTCAAAGCGGGTGCCGCTGCGCCCCAGTTCAGAGAAAACCTGCTCGATGTCAGCAAACGTGTTTTTGAACACCAGATCCCGTGTGGCCTCCAGCAACTGCGGCTCCCACGCATGCTGCCAATGCTCGTGCCGGTCTTTCAGTGGGAATATTCCAAAATTCATCGACCCCATATTCAGTGACGCCATTTCCGGTTGCGCCAGCGTGGGGGCCGCCAGGCGTTGCTCAAGGCTCATCGCAGAACTGCCGCCGGTGGTGAGGTTGATTACCGCGTCGCATTCCGCCTTGATCTGCGGCAGGAACTGCATGAACACGTCCGGGTCGGCCGTGGGTCGCCCGGTCGCTGGATCGCGCGCATGCAAATGCACAACGGACGCGCCAGCTTGCGCCGCCGCCACCGCCTGCTCGGCGATCTGCTCGGGCGTGATGGGCAGATGTGGGCTCATCGTGGGCGTGTAGATGGAGCCGGTTACAGCGCAGGTAATAATCACTTTGCGGCTCACGGGCAGGTTCCTTCATTGGGGCCGGGCAGACCGGCGTGGCGGGCGAATGCCGCCAGTGACTCGTCTAGCAGATTCACGATTTCATCAATCTGCTCGCCTGTGACAATCAGCGGCGGGCACACCATAAAATGATCGCCCAGGTGCCCACCACGGGTACGACGGGAGTAGAGAATCAGGCCACGGCGATAGGCTTCTTCAACCAGCCCAATGTGTGCGTTCATGTCAGCCGGCAGTGGTGTCATGGTGTGCCGATCAGCGACCAGTTCGAACGCCATTAAGAGGCCCTTGCCGCGCACATCACCGATAAATTCATAGCGTTGCATTAGCCGCTGAAGATGCGTGCGCAGTCGTGCGCCCATTCGAGTGGCGCGTGGCATCAGCGCCTGCTCCAATAACTCGGTGATCACGGCCAGGCCAGCAGCGCAGGCCAATGGGTTGCCGGCATAGGTGTAGCCGTGGGCGAAGCCACCATGCGCCATGACGGTCGAGACGATGGACTGGCGTGCTGCCATCGCGCCAAGCGGCGCATAGCCCGCGCCGAAACCTTTTGCCATTGCGATAATGTCAGGTTGCAGTTGCCAGTGTTCGCCCGCCAGGAATTTGCCTGTGCGCCCGGCGCCAGTCATGACTTCATCGGTGATCAGCAGCACGTCGAATTCGCGGCAGATCGCCTGTATTTGCTGATACCAGCACGTCGGGGCCACCAGCGCGCCGGTGGATGCGCCGCCCACCGGCTCCATCACAAAGGCGAGTACTGTGTCGGGGCCTTCCTCGAGGATTTTCTCGCGCAACAGCTGTGCGTAACGATGGCCTCGTTCAGCGTCGCTCAACGCGTCCTTATCCAGATAGCAGGTGGGTGCGGAGATCTTTGGCATCGATCGAATCATGGCTTGGAACGGATCGGTAAACGGTGCCATCCCGGTGATAGCAACGGCGCCCAGCGTTGATCCGTGATAGGAGGGCTGCAATGAAATGACCTTGTGCCGCGAGGCCTCACCGCGCGCCAACGCGTATTGGCGCGCCAGCTTTAGCGCGCTCTCCACCGCTTCGGAGCCGCCGGAGACAAAAAATATCCGATCGAGCTCAGGTGGCATCAGCGATGCGGTGAGCGTGGCCAGCGACTCGGCTGCATCGTTTTCAAAATGCAGACGGTAGGCAAACGTGGCACTTTGCATTTGCTCACGCATCGCGGCCAGCACGCGCGGATTGGCGTGGCCGATGTTCGATACCATTGGGCCGCTGCTGGCATCGATGTAGCGATTGCCATCGGTATCCCATAAATAGATACCCTCCGCCCGGGCTACACGAGGGCGCGAGGTGTCGCTTTGATAAAATAGATGGCTGCGTGTGCTCAAGACATCCCTCAGGTACTGCGATCAGACGAGCCCGCGCGCGTGTTCGCGGTACGTTAGTGGGTAGCCCAGGGCCGCAATGGGCGCCCATAATTGAGCCCGGAATCGAACTCAGAATAGTGAAGCGTGGCCGCCAGCGCAAAACACCGCCTGAGCCCATCCGGCGATTTATGCAAAACGGGCTCGCCAGTGTGTGTTGTGAGGGTGCGGTAAGATGAGCAAAAAACAATCTTGTGGAGTAACGGTGAACCAATACATCCAAATTTTTGTGACGGTCATATCGGCCGCAACATGTGTGCAAACCGCCGGTGCGAAGCCGCTGGCTTACATCACCAACATTGCCGATAACACCGTGTCGGTGGTAGATACCGCCACATTGCGAGTGCTGGCGAGCCCTGCTGCAGGCCTGTCGCCGACTGCAGTGGCCGTGCACCCCGATGGCAGCGTCGCCTATATCACCTCGGCGGGCAGCGGGGCGGTGCTGGCGCTGAATGCCGATACCCTCAGCATTAGCGCCACCGTCACAGTCGGTAATGCCCCCCAAGGGATCGCCATTGCGCCGGACGGCGCCCGCTTGTATGTGGCCAATCGCGGCGATGACACGGTATCGGTGCTCGATACGTTTACGCTGAGTGTGATCGACACGATTGCCGTTGGCGCAAGCCCTGGGCTGGGGGTGGTGGCAAGCGCCGACGGCGCGCGCGTGTACGTGAGCAATATTGATGACCGCACGGTATCGGTGATTGATACCAATGCCGGTGCTGAGATCCAGACGGTGGCGATTGGCGTGTTCCCGCAGGCGATGGCCTTGAGCCCCTCGGGCGACAGGCTGTACGCAGTGAGCCTGGGCGATGATGCGGTGTCCGTCATCGATACCGCCTCTGCGCAGGTTGTGGGTACGATCTCCGTTGGAGATGCACCTACCGGCATTGCCATCAGTCGCGATGGGGCCACGGCTTGGGTGAGCAATTTGAACGACGCATCTGTGTCGGTGCTGAATCTGGCAACCCTGATGCAGACCGACACCATTGAGGTGGAGGCCAATCCGCAAGGTGTGGCCTTGCATCCGGATGATGCGTCGTTGTATGTCGCCAACTTTGGTGCGGGTACACTTTCAGTGATCGATACAGCAACCAGTGCGCGCGTGGCGTCGGTGTTTGTCGGCACCGGCCCGGCGGCGTTTGGGGCGTTCGTTGGCCCGCCCGCCAACGCCGTCGGCGGTGAAGTGCGAGGGCAGCGGTTGCTGCGGGCGATTTGTACCAACTTGCGTACGGGGCAGACAGTGAGTATTAACCCGGCCGGCGCCCAACACTGGGACTGCGAGGCGGCGGGACTGCAGGTGGCGCCGGGTGACCGGATTCGGGGATTGCAGATAGGCGAGGACCAGTAGCGGATCGCCGTGGCGCGCGGTCGCGTGAGATAATTGTGATAAATCCGTGTTGCGTGCGTTAGGCGTACGCCTGCGCGCGAAGTTAACATCATACTTAAGCAAGTCGATTCGGTGAAGGTTGGCTTGTTTTTGGGGGCAGGTCATGCTGCCCCCGTATTTACTCCCCAGCCGGTTTGCTGATCAGGGCGTGCAGATACCACTCGCACTTGGCCCCGGGATGCCAAAGAAAGTGGTTTTCATGATCGCCAGATCCGCAAAATCAACCATTCCGTCCGCGTTGAGATCGGCGGCGGCGTCAGTCGTGAAAATGCGTTCCTTGAACAGCAGCAGGTCGAAGAAGTCGATGGTGCAGTTGTTGTCCAGGTCGGCGTCGCACAGGTTGCCGAAGCCATCCGCGTCGCCATCGCTTTGGAGTGGATTGGCAAGCCCCAAGCAGTTGTCTACCGCATCGCCGATGCTGTCGAAGTCATCATCCAGTAGCATCTGCACCGACCAACTGAAGCTGATCATCGCATTGCCGCCACGGCCGTCGCTCACACTTACCTGCACGTCAAATATGCCCGCTTCGGACAATACTCCACTGATGAGTCCGCTTTGCGGATCGACACTGAGGGCCTGAGGCAGGCCGCTGGCGGCAAACGTGAGTGGGTCAAGATCGCCATCCTCACCGGTAAGCGCCAGCGACACGCTGTCGCCGGTGGTGCCGGATTGCGCGCCCGGGTTGCTTAAGGTAGGCGCGGTGTTCAGGCTGACCGGTGGCTCGCGCTCGTCAAGTTGCTGTAGGAAGGCGGTCAGATCAGCCAACTCCTGTGGCTCCAGCGACACGCCGCTGTGCGCCTGCACCGCCGTGCTCAGATCGCTCGCGGAGCCATCGTGCAAGTAGGGCGGGTTGGCCCATACGCCACGCAGTGTCGGAGTATCCAGCGCCAGCAGGGGGCCGCCCAGTCGCTGGCCGCTGCTGGGACGGAGCGTGCCGATATCATGCATGCCGCCGCCCGGGCTGTCGGTGTAGGCCTCACCGCCGTGGCAGGCGGCGCAGCCGTTGCTGTCGAACACAGCACGCCCGGCCGTGCCTGCGCTAGTGAGCTCGCCGTCGGCCTGCCGGAATGGGCTGTCGGAGAACGTTGCCAGCGAGGTTACGTAGGCCGCTAGAGCATCCAGATCTTCACTGAGGCCTGTCTTGGGATCGCCCAGAGGTTCGGCCACGGTGCCGGTTTGAAAGTCCTCATCGCTCATCAGCCCCGTGCCGCCAAACCCCCGGATCTGCCCCTCAAAATCCTGCACCTCATCAAAGTTGGCCGTCCAATGAAGCGCGCCGTGCCCGCCGTGGCCCTGCAATGAGATGGTATTGCGCAGGCCCTCGCCGAAACCGGTGAAGTCCCATACGCGCCCGTCGCTGTCGCCATCGTTGTGGCAGGCCGCACAGGCCATGTACATCTGCCGTGCAAGGCGCACATCGCGGGCGTCGTAAAACAGTTGTTTCCCGAGCAACACTTGGTTGCTAAGTAAGTCGCTGTCTACGGCGGTGAGCGTGGCGACGGGCTGTGCGGACAGGTCGCTGGCATTCACAATGCGGGAGATATCCATCACGCTGATGGTGCGATCCATAAAGTTGTGTACATACAACGTCAGGCCATCCTCAGAGATGGCCAGGCCCTGCGGCGCGCGGCCTACGTCAAACCGCAGCAACTCATCGCGCGCGTACGCGTCGACCAGCGCTACCTGTCGGTTGCCCTCCAGTGCGACGAACAGCCAGTTGCCAAAAACACCATGAAGAGCGGCGCTGGCGATGCTTGCGTTGTCGTGGTCCACACGTCCAGCCAACACTTCGCTGGCATTGCCCAGATCCACAAATGAGGTGATGGCGCGGACGGTGCTTTCGTGGGTGAGCGCTTGCCCGTCGCGCAGCACGCCGCGCAGGATATTGTCCTGTTTGGACGGCACCCAGGCGGACATACCATCTGGTGCGATGGCCACCGCGCCCAGATAGTTGGGAATGCCGCGCGCGGCATTCTCGGTATCGATCACGTCCCGGTGCGCGAGTACTGTCGTTTGCGCCACGCTAAAGCTGGCAATGTCCACCTGCAGCACTTCGCCGCCGAAGGATTGCGCACCGTTCATAACGATCGGGTCCGAGGTCGCCTCGTCGGGTAACGGCGGGGTGATGAAACGTGAAATCAACAGACGCGTAGCGTCGCCGGCGAGACTGATGTGACGGGCGTTCATGCCCACTGCCACGCTGTTTAACTCGCTGCCCGTTGCCGTGTCCAGTTCCAGCACAACGCCGTTGGCCTCCAGTACCACGTAGGCGCGTTGGTTCTGCCGGTCGATCACCAGCCCGTGGGGCTGCGAGCCGAACGGCAAGCTCACCGTGCTTTGCACGCTCAGCGTGTCGGGATCAACAATGCTGATGCTGGCGGAGTGTTTGTTGGTTATCCACACGCGTCCGTCGGCGTCCAGGGCAAGGTTGCGCGGGCTTTGTTCCACGGCGATCTGCGCCAGGCGGGTGAGAGTAACGGCATCGAACACGGAGACCGTATTGTTGTCCGGGTTGGCGTTCCAGATGCGATCATTGGCGCCGCCGCGCGATTCGTAAATAATGCTGGTCGATTGCGCGGCTTTGCCGACAGTGAGGGTGCCATAGACGGATTGCACAAACGAGGTGCTGAGCTCGGCACCGCTGCTATCGCTGACGTTTACCGTGACCGGGTAGCGCCCGGGCGTTGTAAACTGATGCGTGATACTGGGCGAGTTTGACGGTGCGCTGTCGGGCGTGCCATCGCCGAAGGACCACGTGTACACCGGGTTGATGCCGCCGTTAGTGGTGGCGGTGTATGTGATGACCAGATCTGCCTCAATGGGGGTGGCGGTCATCGTGAGCAGTGCCAGCGGATCGCCCACCGACCACATAAAGGCGGTATCGACAGATGCACCATGAGTATCTGCGGCCTGGATGCTCACGCTGTATAGGCCCGGTGTTTGCACCGTGCCTTCGATCAATCCGGTGAACGCGTCGATCGTGAGCTCAGGGGGCAATCCGGTGGCGCTGTAAGTGAGCAGATCGCCGTCCGCATCGTTGGCATTCATGGCCAGCACGATGACCTCGCCGGTTACGGAAATCTGATCCGTCGAGGCGTCGAGTACAGGTACGTGGTTTTCGTTCACCTGGCTGATCACGCGCACGTTATCCAACCCGGCTTCAATCAGTGAGGGATCGCTGTTGTCGGCTGCCGCAACGATCAAACGGATGTCCTGCCCGGCCCAGGGCGCGAGATCCTCGCTGTGGTTGGCCCAGCTGCCCTGGCGGTCCTGCGCGCTGGCAGCGATGTCCAGCAGGGGGGTGAGGTTGCCGCCGGCATCGATGCTGGCGCGGAAAAAATCGCTGCTGTCGCCGTTGTCCAGGTGCGCTAGATACCAGTCGAAGGACACAGTGGCACCGCTGAGGGGTACGCTGATGAGCGGTGAGGCCATTGTGGTGACGCCGCTGTCGATATCAAAGCTGCCGATCGACGTGCCAGGATCGCCATCGGTCACCAGAAACGGACTGCCGCTGGTGCCGCCGCCCAACTGGTAGGGGCCGGCTGACTCGTTAAAGGTTTCACCCGAGGTGGCAATTTCCCAATGACCGGTGGTGGCCGTGTCGCCGGCGAATGGGTTCAGAACCCAGCCCTGATTGGCCAGGAAGTCATCCAGGAAGACCGCCTGTAGGCGCTCGCGAGCCAGCCCTCGCGAATGAATCTCAACCTCGGCCAGGCTGAGCACATTGCTGCCCTCAAGTTGAATGCGCACGTAGCGCCCAGAGTGCCCGGGCAGCACTTGGGTGGGACTGGCCGCGTTGACGACAAAGTAGTCCTGTACGCCGATCTGTGCTTGCGCATCAGCCAAGCTGTCGCTTGCAAATGGCAGGTCCGATACCAGCACGTGGAAATTGCTGAGACGGTCGGCACAACAATCGGTGCGGTTGTAAATATCGATCTGCTCGATCTGATAGCTGGCACCGAGGTCTACCTGCCACCAGGGCTGCGTTTCGAATTCGGTTTCAGTGACCGAGCCGCTATTGATGTTCCCGTTTTGACTCCCATCCACTGCGTTGTCGGCGCCACGGCCGCCCACGTTGGCGGTGCTCGACTGGCTGGCCGTTTGCCCGCCAGCGACGTTCAGCAGTGGCGGACGCTGTGCGAACGGCGCCAAGAACTGGCCATCGATAATCTCCATGGCCTGCCCGGGCACTTGCCAGGCAACCGCCAGATGATCCACACCAAAGGCTTCTTTGTGCAGCACCTCGACGTAGTAGGCCTGCCCCTGTTGCAGCGTTACGAGGGCCGACTGCTGCTCCGGGAAGCGGTCGAATTCGCGTTCACCGGTAAAGCTGGGTACATGGGCGATGCGCTGTTTGTTCGCCTCGTTCTCATTGCTGCTGAGCCACAGCTCGCCGTTGTTGTCGCTGGCAATCCAGAAGGTGTACTGCCCGCTGATCGGCGCGTACAAATACCCCTGCAGGCGCGCACCAAACTGATCGCCAAACATGGTTTGTGCCTCAAAGCTGAGAAGCGCCTCAGCACCGGTGGGGTTATCGGGGTAGCGTGGGTCTTCGGTCAGATCAGTAATGGTGGTGCCGCTGATGCCATCCCACCATTGGCGCAGGATCGCGCCGCGAACTTCATCAATGACGCTCCAGATAAAGCTGGGCCCGACACTGTTGGTGCCATCGGTGATAAAGATCCGAGTGTCGTAGCTGCCCTGGCTGCCTTCGCTCAGCACGCCGCTGATCAGCCCGGTGGCGGGGTCAATCTGCAGGCCGGGCGGCAGGCCCTCAGCGCTATAGCTCAAGGGGTCGTTGTTTGGATCGCTGGCAACGATGGCCAGCGATACCGTATCGCCCTCGGCATTGGTTCGATTGAGCGGTGCCTGGAAGGCCGGTACGCCACTGACGGCTACGCGGACTACATGTGCCAGCGAGGGCACACCATCCGCATTGATGGCAAACAGCATCCAGTAGCCGGGCAACATAACATTGGGATTGGACGGCAACGTTACCTCGTAACTGCCCGCGCCGAGATCGTTGTGCGCCAGGGTGACGAAGCGTTGATCGGTATTTATCCCGTGAGTAGTGCCGGCCATGCGCACCGCCGTGAACCGATCAATGTTCTGGGCGCTGGTGGCGGGGATGGTTTCGCCGACAAAGGCGACAAACGGGGCACCGCTCAGCGGCGGTCGCGTGGCCGGATCGCCATTGCTGTCGAACAAATAGGGCGGCGAGAACACTTGCCCGTCCTGATGATCAATGTTGATGTTACCGGCCAATCCACTGCCGGCGACCAGCACGCGCGCATCAGCCATCAGCAAAGCGATTGAGTGGTAGTTGCGCGGCACGCTCATCGGATTCCATAGCGTCCACTGACCAGACTGCGGGTTCCATACTTCCGGCTGTAACATTGAGGTGTCGTCGCTGAATTTAATGCCGTTTTGGTTGCCACCCACGACCATCACATCGCCGGTGGGTAACATCACCGCATTGTGAAATTTACGCGGCGCGCTCATGGGCGCAATTTCCTGCACCACCGGGCTGGCGCCATTGATATCGATCGTCATCGCCCGGTTGCTAGCGGTTTGCACATTACCCGCCGTCCAGCCGCCGGCAATCAACAGCTGGCCTTGCTCGTACATTACGCTGGCCGCATGTTTGGGATACCAGGAGGTAAACGGAGTGCCGACAGGCGTAATGGAGCCGTTACCGACCAGAGAGATATCGTGCATCTGCGGCGTCGGGCCAGCGTGGAAAAGGCGGCCATCCGGTTTGAGCTGCAGTAACGGCCACCATTCGCGTTCCACGTAGTCGCTGGGCGAATAATCCAGAATCGGCTCGTTCAGATTCACCCGGTTGAGCGTTTTCCAGCCATCCTGTGCCGACCAGATCTCCGGGAATTCCCCGCCACCAGAGCCGAGCGCGGTAAACACCCGTCCGTCGGCCAGCGCCACGGAGGTGGGGTACCAGCGCCCATTGGACTGAAACTGCACCACGTCCCATTCGTCGGACTGATAGTTGTAGGTGCTGGTCAGTCGGGTGAAGTTGTGCCCGCCGTTCACCAGTAGGCGACCATCATCAAGCAGCACCAGATGCCCGCAGAACATGTCGTGCGACTCGTGGTTGTTCTCCACGATGTTGCCCGTGCTCGGGTCAAAGGTGGCGGCGTAAGTAAATTCCTCCCCGGCCGGGAAGCTTGAGCGCTGGTTGGCGGCGAAGGTTAGCACTCGGCCGTCCGGCAGATTGGCGGCGGAGACGGCGATATGTGGCCAGGGGATCACTTGGCCCCAGGCGCCGCCAAGGTTGGACGGCGCGGCCGTGATTTGACTGAGGATCCGTGCAGTATCCAGTGCCGGGGTGTCGCGCGCCATATCGGCCCAGTACGCGTCGGTGTTGCTGTGCATTGACGGGTCAAATGCGGGTTTGTTGGGCGTGCCACTCAAAGATTGCGCGCTTGCTGAACCCAGAACAAGCGTGACCGCAGCCAGGCTACCAACCTGTCGCCAGCGAACTGGCCATGATGGGGTGCTCATAAATGCAGCCCTCGTTTTTTATTTGTCCTCGCCGACGACGGTGTTGCCCGGGGCTGCCCTAATGGATCGTTCTGCGCCTTTGGCGTCATTATTATGATCGTTTTGGCCAAGCTCACCGGTGGTTTTAGCCTCACCGTCGTTCCCTGATCAGTTTAGCGCACCCGTGCAGCGCCCGCACGCCGCTGGGCGCCAGGGATGTGTATTTATGTAGCGCGGGCGAGTTGGCGTGGCGACAACGGTGGTGCTACGCCTGCGCACCGAAAGCGGTTGACGGTGCAATATCGGGCCTGGCAACGGGTTTTCGCCGCTTGATTTCCGCCGGATGGCAGACCAAAATCCGCCGGCTCATTCAGGCAGTCTAGGCGAGCGATGCACTATGTGGTTTAAGAACCTTCGGGTCTACCGGCTTACCAATCAGATGGATCTTAGTCCGGAGGCGTTGGAACAATCGCTGGGCGCTAATGCGTTCGCGCCCTGCAGCAATCTTGAATACTCCCGCTATGGTTGGGTGCCGCCGCTGGGCATGGGTGGCCAGATGCTCACCCATACCGTGGGGCCGTACACCATGATCTGTGCGCGCAAGCAGGAGAAGATTCTGCCAGCCGCGGCGATTAATGAGATCGTCGAGGAAAAGGCGCAGACTTATGAGGCGCAGGAAGCGCGTGGCCTCTCGCGTAAAGAGCGCACCAACCTTAAAGAAGAAATCATCCTCACCCTGCTGCCCCGCGCACTTACCCGCTCCAAACGGATATTCGCCTATTTCGATACGCGCAATAGCCTGCTGGTGATCGATGCTGCCTCAGCCAAGGGCGCAGAGGAGTTCATGGACACGCTGCGGGCGGATCTGGGCGAGCTGCCGGTGGTGCCTCTGGCCTGCCACGGCGATCCTTGTGACGTCATGACGCGCTGGCTGGAAGGCCAACGGGCGCCCAAGGGCTTTATGCTGGACAGCGAGGTGGAGTTGCAGAACGAGCGGGACGTGAAGAATGTCGTGCGCTGCCGGCACCAGGAGCTGGAGTCGGAGGAGATTACCAATCATCTGAAGGCCGGCAAGCGGGTAACGCAGTTGGCGGTGGTCTGGCGCGATTCCATCAGCTTTTTACTGGATCAGGATTTTGCGATCAAGCGGGTTCGCTTTGAGGACCAGGTGCAGGAGCAGGCCGAGGATGCGGATGATGCAGCCAGCCAGTTTGATCAGGACTTTGCCATCATGACACTGCAGGTCGCGCAGTTTTTGGGCGAATTGGTCGACGAGTTCGGCGG
The DNA here is from genome assembly GCA_965369325.1 of uncultured Gammaproteobacteria bacterium. Classification (GTDB taxonomy): domain Bacteria; phylum Pseudomonadota; class Gammaproteobacteria; order Steroidobacterales; family JBCBZW01; genus CBDUQI01. The sequence goes on along the minus strand of CBDUQI010000019.1, from coordinate 2,166 downwards.
CGTTCAGCGCTAAGCGGTGCGGCGCCAATGCAGTCCAGCGCGCCAGGGACACGGTGCCAACGTAGAGCCGGCCCCAGGAGTGCTGGCTGTGCAATCCAGCGCCCAGGGTAATGGCCATGTAAGCGCGCCATTCAACGGCTCGCTGAATGGCGCCTGGGTTCTGGCTGGCTCGCCTGCTAGGACAGTTCGGCCACGTGATGGGCGATGTGATCTTCCATGAAGCTGGCGATAAAGAAGTACGAGTGATCATAGCCCGGCTGCATCCGCAGCGTCAGTGCCTGCCCGGCCTGCGAACACGCCTGCTCTAGGCGATGGGGCTGCAGCTGCTCTTCCAGAAAGTTATCGCCTGCGCCCTGATCAACCAGCATGTGCGCTTTGGAGGGTGAGGCCGTCACCAGCTCACAGGTGTCGTACTGTGCCCAGGTCGCCTTGTCCTGGCCGAGATACCCCGTAAAGGCTTTCTGGCCCCAGGGCACCCGTGAGGGCGCCACGATCGGTGCAAAGGCCGAAACTGAACGGTACAGCTGCGGATTCTTCAGATGCAGAGTCAGCGCCCCGTGCCCGCCCATGGAGTGACCAAAAATCCCCTGCTTGGTCAGGTCCAGCGGAAAATGCTCCGCCATAGCCTCCTGCAGCTCCTGGGTAATGTAGTCATACATGTGGAAGTGCTGGCTCCACGGTGCCTGGGTGGCGTTGAGATAAAAGCCTGCGCCTTTGGCGAAATCATACTCATCCACATCCGGTACATCATCGCCCCGCGGCGACGTGTCGGGTGCCAGGATCGCGACGCCGGCCTGTGCCGCCGCCCGCTGCGCGCCCGCTTTGACCACAAAGTTGTCTTCCGTGCAGGTCAGCCCGGATAGCCAGGTCAGCACCGGCACTGGCCCCTGCGCGGCCTGCGGCGGCAGATACAGGCCAAAGCGCATGTCGCAGTCGCATGCCTGCGAGCGATGGCTGAATACCTGCTGGCTGCCACCAAAGCTCACGTTTTCGCTCAGCTTCTCCATTAGTAGACCACTACGCTGCGAATGGACTCGCCAGCGTGCATCAGGTCGAAGGCGTCGTTGATTTTCTCAAGTGGCATGGTGTGAGTGATCAGATCGTCGATGTTCAGCTTACCATCCATGTACCAGTCCACAATCTTGGGTACGTCGGTGCGCCCGCGGGCGCCGCCGAAGGCCGTGCCACGCCACACGCGGCCGGTGACCAACTGGAACGGGCGGGTGGAAATCTCCTGGCCCGCGCCGGCAACGCCGATAATGATGCTCTCACCCCAACCCTTATGGCAGCACTCCAGCGCCTGGCGCATGGTGTGTACATTGCCGATGCACTCAAAGCTGTAGTCAGCGCCGCCATCGGTGATGTCCACAATGGCATCCACCACGTTGTCCACGTCTTTCGGGTTAATAAAATCGGTCATGCCAAACTGTTTGGCCAACGGGACTTTACTGGGGTTCAGATCTACACCGATGATCTTGTTGGCGCCGACCAAGCGCGCGCCCTGGATTACGTTTAGGCCGATGCCACCGAGGCCGAACACCACGACGTTGGAGCCGGGCTCAACTTTCGCATCAAACACCACGGCGCCCACGCCGGTGGTCACGCCACAGCCGATGTAGCAGATTTTCTCAAACGGGGCGTCCTCACGCACTTTAGCGACCGCGATCTCGGGCAACACAGTGTAGTTGGAGAAGGTGGAGCAGCCCATGTAGTGATAGATGGGGTCGCCTTCCAGCGAAAAGCGGGATTTGCCGTCCGGCATCAGGCCCTGGCCCTGCGTTGCACGAATGGCCTGGCACAAATTGGTCTTGGGATGCAGACAATAGTCGCACTCGCGGCATTCCGGTGTGTACAGCGGAATCACATGGTCGCCGGGCTTGACGCTGGTGACGCCTTTGCCCACTTCGGCCACAATGCCGGCCCCTTCATGCCCGAGGATAGAGGGGAAGATGCCCTCTGGATCGTCACCCGAGAGCGTAAATGCATCGGTATGGCAAACGCCTGTCGCTTTTACTTCCAGCAATATCTCACCTTCGCCGGGCCCGTCCAGATCAACTTCATGGATCTCCAAGGGGGCGGCGGCTTTGGTAGCCAGTGCAGCGCGTGTCTTCATATCGTGCGTTCTCCGATTCTGGTTTTACCGTTGGTGGCCGGGCTGCCCGGGGT
>CBDUQI010000018.1:0-45147 GCA_965369325.1 uncultured Gammaproteobacteria bacterium | reverse complement strand
TAGGTAGGATATTCAGCGGGGAGTACAGATGGCTGCTAAATGGCTGTTATCGCGCCACGTGCGCAAGGCTTTGGGACGTCCCTCAACGTTCGGTGCGCTGGCGGCAAGCCTTCTCGTTCCTGGATCGGCCTTCGCCGATCCCTTTCCTGCGCAACTGGATGTCTCCGCCTTGCTACCGGACGCCGGGGGTGACGGTACGGATGGTTTTGCCATTATCGGTATCGCCTTTGATTCACATACCGGCTTAGGCGTCGCCGCACTCGGCGATATGAATGGCGACGGTTTCGACGAGATTGTGGTCAACGAGGATAGAAACTTTGCCCTTGTGTTGGGTCGCGCACAACCGCTGTCGGCGCAGCTGAGCCTGGCGCAGCTCGATCCGGCCAACGGCGGGGACGGCAGTCTAGGTACCCTGATCTATCCTAGCGGCGCATTTGGCCGCTCCGTCGGGTCGGCGGGCGATATCAACGGTGATGGGCGCAACGACCTGATGATCGGGCAGCCAGAGCTCTTTAACGGGAGCGAGGCATTCGCCGGAGGCGGGATGGTGATCTACTCGGGTGACGAGTATCCGGCCGAGCTGGCGTTCGACACGCTGCTGCCCACCCAGGGGTACGTATTCAAAGGAGAAAGCTACTATGACTTTCTGGGAATCTCCGCGAGCGCTTTGGGCGATCTGAACGGCGACGGTTTCGACGAAAGTACACTCCTTCACAGGACGTACGGAGCCACCACAAGCAAACGTGGCGTAATAATCTTCGGTCGCGCCGAACCGCCGCCAACAGACACGCTCCATCTGGAGGATATCCGGGACACCGGCGAAGACGGAATCACATTGCAGAATATGGGGAATTGGACCATCCACCAGGCGGCGGGCCGCGGTGACTTTAACGGCGACGGCCTCGACGACGCGATCTTCGGCTCACCCTACAATATCGGTGCGCCGTCGACCGCCTATGTGCTGTTTGGCCGCACCACGCCGTTTCCGCGAAATGGCACAGCCCCCGGTGATTTCGATTTAACACAGTTGGCCCCCGACAATGGTGGAGACGGAAGCGTCGGGATGGTACTACTCGGCGAGGGCGGGGATCGTGCCGGCCTCGTCGTTGACGCGCTGCCGGATATCAACGGCGACGGCCTTGCCGATCTGGTTGTCCAGGCACCGGGTGCCTTCGGTTCGGATGAGATTGCGGCGGTGTACGTTGTGTTCGGTCGTACCGACGGATTTGCGCCCTCGCTGTCGTTGTCCAGTCTTCGCGCAGCGGACGGCGGAGATGGCTCGCAGGGCTTTGTGGTCGATTGGCCCGAGCAAGACAATTTTGCATATGGAGGGCACTACGCGGGCGATGTGAACGACGACGGCTTGAGTGATTTAATGCTTGGCCCGCTCGACGGCGTCAGCTATGTGCTGTATGGCAGCCAGGAGGACTTCCCTGCTGAGTTGCAACTGGCGGATTTGCTCGGCTCCCCCTCGGAACGTGGCTTGCGGGTTGTTGCGAGCGGTGATTCCAATGGCATACGTCACGCGGAAACGGCGGGCGACGTCAACGGCGACGGGATAGACGATATGATGTTTACCAGCATCTTCTCGAGCGGCGGATACGGTCGCGTTTTTGTGGTCTTTGGGCGCACCTCGGCGGACAGCGATGCAGACGGGCTTAGCGACAGCGCCGACAATTGCACGCAGATCAGCAATCCGCTACAAGTTGACGCCGATGGGGACGGTATTGGCAATCACTGCGATGCCGATCTGGACAACAACTGCTCAGTAAACTTTGTCGATCTGGCGCAGATGAAGGCGGCCTTCTTCACCAGCAATCCGGTCGCGGACCTGAATGTGGACGGGGATGTGAACTTCCTGGATCTTGGTCTATTGAAAACCTCGGTGTTCGGCGCCCCGGGCCCGAGCGGCATACCCAACCTCTGCGACCCTTAGGCGGCGCGGTAATCCCCCCAGAAAATAGTCGCTGAAGTGAGTAGAATTTTCTACCAGCGATTCTCCCACCCCAGGGGTCGTGCGGACCTTTTCATCAAGTAATCGGATCATACACACCCCCGAGAATCACTATCTACGGTTGTGCGCAGAGCATCCACGTATTGCGCCAAGTTTTGGGTAGTATCGTTGATACCGTCAACATGCGCCCTTTTGCAGGCGGTCGATTTTCGAAATAGGTGGCCGCTTTTGTGGTCGAGGAATATCTGCTCGCGCTTGAGAGCGAGCACCGTCATCGTTGACTCTGATGTGGGTCAAATGGAATTTAGCGCTTGGCGGCGACTGGAGGATTGATGCGCCCTAATTTCAAAAGCTTTGTAACTACTCGATTTTTTCAGCCCGAGTTTTTATTGTCTGGCTTACTTTCTTTTGCCGCAGCCGCGGCAGCACCACAAGCCTCAGCCGGAGAGGCTTACGGTTTTGACCGACGACCAGGTGGGATCGAAGTGGCGGGTGATAGCCGCGACGCCAGTTCTGGTGCTGGTTATCACCAAGTCTCGCTGAACCAACCAGTGAGCGCGAAAGACTCGCGACCAAAAATCGGCCTCGCATTGAGTGGCGGCGGCGCCCGCGGTGCAGCGCACCTGGGGGTTCTTCGAGTGCTCGAGGAGCACAACATTCCAATTGACTACATTGCCGGCACCAGCATGGGAGCCATCGTTGGTGGGCTCTATAGCGCTGGGCTAAATACACTACAGCTTGAACAGGCACTAGCCAACATCGATTGGGCACACGTTTTTAATGATCTACCCTCCAGGCAAGAACGCTCTTTTCGTCGCAAGCGTGACGACGATTTTTACTTGGTCAAACAAAAATTGGGCTTAAACGAAACCGGCGTGGCGCTTCCGCTCGGCGTTGTGCAAGGACAGAAAATCGCGCTCGTGCTATCCAGTCTCCTTATCTCCGTTGCCGAGGTGAGCAATTTTGATGAGCTCGGGATTCCGTTTCGTGCGGTGGCGAGCGATATTGAAACCGGCAAGGAAGTGGTGCTCGGCAAGGGCGATTTAGCAACCGCTATTCGAGCAAGCATGTCGATTCCTGCGGTGTTTGCGCCGACGGAAATTGATGGGCAATTGTTGGTCGATGGCGGTGTCGCCAACAATCTCCCGATATCAGTGGTGCGCGAGATGGGCGCAGACATTGTCATTGCGATTGACATCGGCACACCCTTGTTGGCGCGCGAAGACATCGATTCTGTTGTCGCTATTACCAACCAGCTTACCGGCCTCCTAACCAGGCGAATGGTGGAGGCTCAGATAGCTACATTGACGGATAGAGATGTGTTGGTCGTTCCGGCAATCAACGGCGTATCGACTTTCGATTTTTCGCAGCTCGCGAAAGCAATTGCACCCGGACGGGCCGCCATGGAAGAACAAATCTCCTCCCTGCAAGCCTACGCGTTGCGTGACACCGAATTCGAAAGGCATGTGAGCGCTCGGGCTCAACCTGCTGAAAATCTACCAATTGTGGACCGCATTCGGCTGGTTAATGACACCAACCTATCAGAGGCATATCTTCTGCGACGCCTGTCGGCAAACCACATTGGTCAGCCGCTGAGCACGGCGAGGTTGGAGAAGGATATTGGGGATATCTACGGGCTTGAGCTGTTCCAGAACGTCGTGTATGACGTTTTACAGAAGGATGGCGAGACGATATTGGAGATTAGCGCCGTCAAACGCCCCTGGGGGCCTAACTATCTCCAGTTTGGCGTCGAGTATGATTCTAACGCCGACGGCGAGAACCTCTTTAACGTCGGACTCAGTTACGCAAGAACCGCCATGAACTCTCGCGGCGGCGAGTGGCGGTCCGGTCTTCAGCTTGGTAGCGAACCTTCCGTATTTACCGAGTTTCACCAGCCCTTCGGCCCACGGCTCAAATACTTCGTCAATCCGTTTGTAGGCTATCGCCAACAAATTATTAGCGCCGTCAATGGTTCCGACGTGGTCGCGTCTTTCGACATCAAAGAAGTACTGGGTGAAATTGGCATTGGGCGCGAGCTCGGCAGTTGGGGAGAAGCACGGATAGGGTATCGGTTGGCAGATGGCCACGCCAGCCGCCGCATTGGCGATCCGATGTTCCCGGACATTTCATTTCAACGCGGTGAGGCATTTGCACGCCTGTCGCTTGATGAATTCGACGACTTCTATTTCCCGCGCTCAGGTAGCTTGGTTATGGCTGAATGGACCAGTTCACGTGAGACACTGGGAGCCGATACACGCTTTGACCAATTTAGCGTGTTGGCGGGCATCGCCTACACCCGCAACCGAAACACCGTCTTCCTTAACGGCCGGTACAGCTCAACGATCAGCGGAACTGCACCCATTCAAAGCGAGTACCGTTTGGGCGGATTCGGGCAGCTTTCCGGGTTTTCCAGCAACCAACTCAGCGGTCAACATGTACTTTTGGGAACGCTCGCTTTCTATCGGCAATTGAACCAGAGTGGCTTGCTCCCCGTGTTCGCCGGACTCACCCTGGAAAAAGGAGGTGTTTGGGAGGAGCGGGAGAATATTTCCTTTGGCAAGGGGTTGCTGGCCGGCTCAGCATGGCTCGGTGCAGAAACACCCATTGGGCCAGCTTACATCGCTTACGGCCGAGTGGAGGGTGGAGTGGACGCACTCCATTTCTTCCTGGGTCGAGCGTTTTAAGTTGACATATTCACAGCGTATAGACGCATAAGCTGACATTTTCACAACGTCAACACGGGCGCCTTTCTCGTTTCGCGTCAGATGGGGCCGGTCGCTCATGCCAACGGCAGCCGAAACTTACCGACTACGAAGGCAGAGCATAGATGCTCTTTAAAGATGACGCCTTTCGTAAAGAGTATGTTTCTAGACAGCTCCATTTCCAGGGCGACCGACGGCCAAGGAGCGCACCTGGTTCGAAGCCAATATCGCTTTTCACCATTAATGTTTGTAGTTCAGTAAGCTATGTGGCCCGTTTGTCTCATAGATTCCTCCGTTTCTTTACAAACGCCCTTGATTCGCAGCACATATGCGAGCCCTTATGGGACACAATGTGCGATAGGAAAGCTCGATCTTGCAGATTGATAAATATACTGAATCCGATATATTCCTTCAATAACGGACAAGCCGCTGAAAGACATTCTCTGGCATGGCGACTCGCTGGACGTCGTCAGGAAATTTCCGCGATCGGTTCGTGTTGATGTTGGCACTGAACTCTATTTGCTTCAGCTAGGGGAACGACCATTACATGGCAGACCGTTCGCCAGTGTCGGCCGCGGTGTATGGGAAATCCGAGTTAAGGATGATAGCGGCGCATTCAGAGTTTTCTACATTGTCGGCGGCGCGACGGCATTCATGTATTGCATGCATTCCAAAAGAAGTCGCAAAAGACCCGCAAGGCAGATATTGAACTGGGAAAGTTGCGATATCGAGATCTGCTACGTAACAGTTAGGTGAAACTATGGCAAAAATTACAAAAGGAAACGTATTTGAGGACCTCGGATTTGACCCGGCGGAGTCGGCCGATCTCGCTTTGCGGACCTACCTTATGGCCGAAATTCGCAAGTTCATCGAAAGAAACGAGCTTACTCAGGTAAGGGCAGCAAAATTCTTTGGTATCAGGCAACCGAAGATCAGCAACATCATGAACGGTAGAATCGACGAGATTTCTTCGGGCTACCTCGTTGGGTTGCTAGCCAAAACGGGCGGTGAATTTCGATACTCGTTTAAGCAGCCGACAAAACGTAAAGTCGAGGCACGGTTAGGTGTGTAAACCCTATGTCCGGAACGCGGCTACGCTGAATGGGACAACGCCCTCACGTGTGATCCTCTCCACCTCGCCGTTTAGATGCGGGCTAGCCGGACGAATGTAGCAGTGAATCGCCCTTACCGCTAGAAAAACCAGGCCCGCATCGGGCCAATTGTAAGTAACGCACAGAACGTGAGCATTGGCCGTTTTGATCGAACTGCCTGTGAAATGCTTTTGGCGCATCACACGGTGGCCGCAGCGACATCTCTCTTCACTAAGTGGAAAACCTCCGCGGACCGTTCGCCTCGACCCGGCCGCACCCTTACCCGCACTTGCTGTCGCCGCAGTTCAGGCAGGTCATGCAGTTGTCCATGTTGACCAGCGCTACCGTATTGCACTTGGCACATAACTGCGCCCCCGCCGGGAACTCGCTCTTGGCAAACGCGTCCTGTTGAGCGTTCTGCGCTTCGTACTCGGCGCGCTTTTCTTCGATCAGCTTTTTCTGGTGCTCGTCCAACTCAACCGACTTCAACAGACCGATCTGAGTGAGATGGCGTTCCACCACGTGGCCCAGCTCGGCGATGATCGAGGGCATGAACACGCCACCCGGCTTCCAGTAGCCACCACGCGGATCGAACACGGCTTTGAGCTCGTCCACCAGGAAGGTCACGTCGCCGCCCTTGCGGAATACGGCTGAGAGGATGCGCGTCAGCGCGACGATCCACTGGTAGTGATCCAGATTCTTGGAGTTCACAAAAATTTCGAACGGGCGACGCTGCTCGTGCGGCGTGCCCTGGTTCAGCACGATGTCGTTAATCGTCACGTACATCGCATGGTCAGAGACCGGCGTCTTCACCTTGTAGGTGGAGCCAATCAGCACGTCTGGCCGCCCCACATTCTCGTGCATGTGGATCACGTTGCCCTCAACCTTCGCGGGGGTGGGGTCGCGATTGGGCTCCGTCGATACGGCTTCTTTCTCCTCGCCGACTACCTGGTAGCCCACGATTTTCTGATCAATCTTCATCGTCATCTTAGCTCTCCTGCAACCGGCAGCCAGGCCAGGCAATGCACGGAGACACTCCTTGGGCTGGCGCCAATGTTACGGGGTTGGGGTGATGCGGCTCCCTCACAAGGGAGCCCGCATCAGAATTTGCCGTAGTAACCTTCCTTAAGCGCGTCGAACAGGTTGGCGGCGGTATGGGTCTCACCGTCGTACTCCACTTCCTGATCGCCCTTAAGATCCACTTTGCTACCGTCCTGCAATTCAAAACGATACGTGGTGTTTTGCAGATCTTTTTCCTTCACCAGCACACCCTGGAATGCTTCGGGGTTAAAGCGGAAGGTGGTACACCCCTTCAGCCCTTTCTCGTAGGCATACATGTAGATGTCTTTGAAGTCTTCATACGGATAGTCCGTCGGCACGTTGGCAGTCTTTGAGATTGATGAATCAATCCACTTTTGTGCCGCCGCCTGAATATCCACATGCTCGCGTGGGCCAATGTCATCGGCACAGATAAAGTAATCCGGCAGTTCCTCGCCCGCCTCGGTGGAGCCCGGGATGGCCTGCGGATTAATTAACTGGCGATACGCCAGCAATTCGAACGAGAACACATCCACCTTCTCTTTGGTCTTGCGTCCCTCGCGAATCACGTTGCGGAAGTAGTGATGCGCAAAGCTGGGCTCGATGCCGTTACTGGCATTGTTGGCCAGCGACAGCGAGATGGTGCCGGTTGGCGCAATAGAGCTATGGTGGGTAAAGCGGGCACCCTCCTTGCTCAACTGCTCAACCAGTTCCGGCGCCACTTCTGCCATTTGCTGCATATAGCGGCTGTACTTGGCATGCAGCACACGGCCCGCCACGGTATCGCCTTCTTTCCAGCCATCGGCAATCATCTCGGGACGACTGGCCAGCATGCTGCGGGTGACGACGAACTGCTCGTTCATGATCGGCGCCGGGCCTTTCTCGCGCGAGAGCTCCAGTGCGGCTTCCCAACCGGCGCGCGCCAGCTCTTTGGCCACTTTCTCGGTGAACTCGATGGAGCCTTCCTGGCCGTACTTCATGCGCAACATGGTGATCGCCGAGCCCAGGCCCAAAAAACCCATGCCGTGGCGACGCTTGCGCATAATCTCCTCGCGCTGGTGCGGATCGGGCAGACCGTTGATCTCCACCACGTTGTCCAGCATGCGCGTGAACACCTGCACCACCTTGCCAAACTGCTCCCAGTCGAAGCGCGCCTGCGCGGTAAAGGGATGCAACACAAAGCGAGTGAGGTTAATCGAACCCAACAGGCAGGCGCCGTAGGGCGGCAATGGCTGCTCGCCACACGGGTTGGTGGCACGGATGTTCTCCGTCCACCAGTTGTTGTTCATCTCGTTAATGCGGTCGACCAGTACAAAACCCGGCTCGGCGAAATCATAAGTGGAACTCATGATCACGTCCCACAAACGCCGTGCCGGCTGTACCTTGTACACCTTACACGCCGTCTTACCCAGATCATTGCTGATGTAATCGCCGGCGATCGGCCACTCACGCCACACCACCTGCTCAGGATCGGTGAGATCCAGCCCTTCCAGGTTCGCCTCTTTCTCGGTGATCGGGAACGCCAGCTTCCAGTCTTCGTCCAGGCGTACCGCCTGCATGAACTCATCCGTGATGAGCAACGACAGATTAAACTGGCGCAGGCGACCGTCTTCACGCTTAGCGCGCACAAACTCCATCACATCCGGATGCGACACATCAAAGGTGCCCATCTGCGCGCCGCGGCGTCCGCCGGCGGAGGAGATGGTGAAGCACATCTTGTCGTAGATATCCATGAACGACAGCGGCCCTGAGGTATAGGCGCCGGCACCGGACACGTATGCGCCGCGCGGGCGCAGGGTGGAGAACTCGTACCCAATACCGCAGCCGGCTTTCAGGGTCAGCCCAGCCTCATGCACCCGATCCAGGATGTTATCCATGGAATCGTGGATGGTGCCGGAGACGGTGCAATTAATGGTGGATGTGGCTGGCTTGTGTGCGTTGGCACCCGCATTGGACGTAATGCGTCCGGCCGGGATCGCGCCCCGCTGTAATGCCCACACAAACCGCTCATACCAGTAATCGCGGATTTCCTCTTTCTCGACATCGGCAAGCGCACGCGCCACGCGTCGGTAGGTGTCATCGATGTCCTTATCGATAACGCCACCATCTTTCGCGGTCAGGCGGTATTTCTTTTCCCAGATATCGAGAGAGGCTTCTTGAAATGCTATGTCTTTCACAGCGGAATCAGGCAATCGTAGTGCACTTTTCATTCTCGAACTGCATCCCCCAAGAACTGCAGATGCGGTCGTAATTCACATAAATCTGTGATTTCAACCAGTTGACGTATATTGGCCCCGGATAGCTACCCTGCTGCAAGCGGCTTATTTGTGCCTTAGCGCAACCCCTTGTGTCATCCGTTGACCTCAGGCACTAGATGTTGTGCCGAGACAGCTAGAGTAGGCTTCTGCTTAGCACAAGTCAAGCCCTTTTAACAATTCTGAAATCTGGTTTTCCGCTTATATTTCATATGGTTACGCGAATCACCCAGAAATCACTTAAAATATCTTTATTTTCAGTCACATAGCTTCACATTACCGGCACGACTTGAAAAATTTCTGGGCCATCCTCACTTCTGAACCATCGGACAAACAATCACCCCCTACGGAGAATTCACATGAGTATTGTTAGATATCAGCCCTGGAATCTGGCCACTGCCCTGCACAACGAGCTGGAGCGCACCTTCGATGAGCGTAGCACCGCAGGCGCCTGGCGACCGGCCGTCGACGTGCGCGAAACCGATGCTGAGTTTCTGCTGAGCCTGGACGTCCCCGGCGTTGACCCGAGCGACATTGAAGTCACCGCAGATGACGGCGTACTGACTGTCACTGGCAAGCGCGAAACCCAGAGCGATGAGAAGCGTGAGGGCTTCCACCGTGTTGAGCGTGTGAGCGGCGAATTTACCCGGCGCTTTACCCTCCCCGACACGGCTGATGCCGGTGCGATCAGCGCCAGCTCCAGCAACGGCGTGCTTATCGTCAACGTGCCCAAGCAGCCCAAGGCGCAGCCGCAGCGGATATCCGTTAAAGCAGCCTGAGCCAGGTCACCGTCGCGGCCGGGCGTGCGCCAGCGCCACCCGGTCGCCATCGGCAGGTTTGTAAACTGCTGATAACTAAGCAGGGATCGGCGGAACCTCCGCCAATCCCTGCGGTCCGTTACACTACACCAACTACAATAAATGAGGCACGGGTTGGAGCGGAGCTGGCACCCATCGATAGACTATCCCTGCCGAGAGTTATGTAATGATTCAAAACGCTCAACCCCGCATACCCGTCACTTGACGAGCATCACTTGCTCAACCGGGCGCGCAAACGCCCTGGAGATCGCACAACATGACGCAAACCGCCGTGTCCCCCACCGCAACCAGCCTCCTGGGTGGTCTGCTTCTCGCCTTCGCTGCAGGTAGCGCCGGTGCTGCGCTGCCCATCGCGGTTGACGGCCAACCTCTGCCCTCATTGGCACCGATGGTGAAGCAGGCAGCCCCAGCGATTGTGAATATCGCTACCGTGGGCACCCAAGAGCTGCCCAACAGCGGCCCGTTCGACGACCCGTTTTTCCGCCGCTTCTTCGGCACGCCCGAAGACGGCGCCCCGCAACCGCGCACCCGTACTCGTCCCACCCAGAGCCTGGGCTCGGGCGTCATCGTGAATGCGCGTGAAGGGCTTATCCTGACCAATCACCACGTGATTGAAGGTGCGGATGAAATCAACATCACGCTGCTGGACGAAACCCAGCTAAGCGCCGAGCTGGTCGGCTCCGACCCCGGCTCCGACATCGCGGTGCTGCGAGTCAAAGGCAACGGGCTGAGCGAAGTGACCCCGGCCGACTCTGACGCGATTGAGGTTGGCGACTTTGTCGTGGCGATCGGCAACCCCTTCGGCTTCAAGCACACGGTAACCTCCGGCATCGTCAGCGGCCTGGGCCGCACTGGACTGAACGCGGAGAGCTACGAGGACTTTATTCAGACCGATGCCTCGATTAACCCCGGCAATTCCGGCGGCGCGCTGCTGAACCTACGCGGCGAACTGGTGGGCATCAACAGTGCGATTATCTCAGGCACCGGCGGCAACATTGGGATTGGCTTTGCCATCCCCGTGAACATGGCACAGTCGATCATGGAGCAGATCCTTGAGTTCGGCGAAGTGCGGCGTGGTCTGCTGGGCGTCAATATCTATGACGTAACGCCGCGGGTCGCCGAAGCCTACGGCATCGAGGTGGACGAAGGCGCATTGGTCGTGCAGGTGGTCGAAGGCTCAGCCGCCCAGAAAGCGGGCATCGAAACAGGCGATGTTGTGGTATCGGTGAACAGCGAGAAAGTGAAGAGCGCGTCCGATTTACGCAACAAGATAGGCCTGATGCGCATCGACGATAGAGTTAAAATCGGCATCGTTCGCGACGGCGACAAAAAAACCTATACCGCTACGCTGGGCTCACGGGCAACGCCGACCGAGCCGGTGCGCGTCGCCGACCTGCACCCCGGTCTGCAAGGTGCGGAAATTGCTGACGCGGAGGGGGGTGTGCTAGTGATTAATATCGAGCAGAACAGCCCGGCCGCCCAACGCGGCCTGGAGGCCGGCGATCTGATTACGCATGTCAACAAAAAACCTATCGAGGGCAATGATGCATTCCGCGAGGCCACTGAAGGCTCCAATACATTGATTCTGCGCATACAACGTGGCAGTACCAGACTGCTGTTACCCATCTTCTAAGCCGCGCCGGCGGCGGCGGGCGGGGTATCCGCTCGCCTCGCTGGTCAGCGTGCTGCTTGCATCGGCGTGCCTGCACGCCGATGCCGCCCCGACCACCGCGCCTGCAGATACTCAGCGATTGCTGAAACAGCGCGAGGCATTTAAATCCGCCTACGACGCGGCTGGCCGGGGCGATCGCACCCTCCTCGATCGCCACACCCACCTGCTATTTGACTACCTTCTGTACCCCGACGTGCTCGGCGCTTGGTTAGCCAGCGATGCCGGCCTGCAAGACAACGCCGCCATCGAGCGCTATCTGCAACGCTACGGCGGCCTAAGACCTGCCCGCCGCCTGCAGACCCGCTGGTTAAAGGCGCTGGCGAAACGCGAGGACTGGCGCACTTTCGTCGACGTGTACTCGCGCCTGTCACACCCAAACAGCAACACCCCCCTCACTTGCCAGTGGCTGCAAGGCCGCTTGAACCTGCTGGCACGGGGCGGGGCAGCACCGGGTGAAACCGCACGTCTCATCGGCGAGGGTATGGCGTTGTGGATGGTCGGCCACAGCCAACCTAACGCCTGCGAGGCGATATTTTCCTTTCTCGAGCGCAGCGGCAAATTGGATTCAGACGCTTACCAGCAGCGCATCACGCTGGCGCTCGCGGACAAAGAGGTTGGACTCGCACGGCATCTGGCGCTAAAGGCTGGCGCCGCCGATCAGGCACGGGTCAAACGTTTTGCCCGTATGCGGGCGAATCCTGCCACGGTGTTGACCGAGCCCGGCACCGCCGCTCTGGCCGCACAAGACCCAGACTGGCTGTACTACGGCTTTGATCGCCTAGCTTACGGCCAGCCGGACCTCGCGCAAGAGCACTGGGACGACCTGCGCCCGCAGCTGAGCATTCCCCAGTCGGTGGCCTTCGCCATCTCCAAACGCATTGCGCTGTCGTTCGCTCGCGACCTCGCCCCGCAAGCCGCCATGCATCTGGATCGGGTGGGTTTTGACGACCCACAAATGGCCGCCTGGCGCCTGCGCACGGCGTTGCGTGAGCAGGACTGGCTGGTGGTGCTGGCCGCCTTCGAGAAGCTGCCCGAGGAGGAACGCGAGCGCGACCTGTGGCGTTACTGGCAAGGACGAGCATTAGCACAAATCGGCGAATCGCAACGCGCGCAAACGGTGCTGGAAGGGCTCGCCCGCGAACGCAGCTACCACGGCTTTCTGGCCGCCGACCAGATCGGCGCGCAGTACCACTTTAATCCCGAGCAGGTGGCCGCCGATGAGCGGCGGCTGAGTCAGCTGGGTGCGCGATTAGGCTTTCGCCGTGCACGCGAACTGCGCGCGGTGCAGTTGCCGGTACTGGCAAGATCTGAATGGAACGCAGCGCTTGAGGCCTTGCCCGCCAGCACCTACCCCGAGGTGGCTGTGCTAGCCCATCGCTGGGGCTGGCACGACAGCGCCATTCGCGCAGCCTCCCAGGCGAAGCTGTGGGACGCGCTGGATATTCGCTTCCCGCTACCTTACCGGGAAAGTTTTGAGCGCCACGCAAAGGCCAACGGCATCGAGCCCGCGTATGCCTTAGGCATCGCCCGCAGCGAGAGCCTGTTTATGCCGGACGCCATCTCTCACGCTGGCGCGCTGGGGCTGATGCAGATTATGCCGCGCACTGGGCAGGGGTTGGCGCGTGAACTGGGCATCCACTACAAAGGTCGCCAGACGCTGTTCGAGCCCGTAACAGCCATTGCACTGGGGACCCGTCACCTGAGTGCCGTGATGAACCGGTTCGACCGCAACCCCGCGCTGGCCGCCGCCGCCTATAACGCTGGCGCCAGCCGAGTACAAAGCTGGCTGCCGGCCGATCAGCCACTGCCCGCAGACGCCTGGGTTGACAGCGTGCCGTTCGAAGAAACCCGCCACTATGTGCGCCGGGTACTGATGGCTCAGGCCATCTTCGATTACCAACTGGCCCAAACCACGCGCCGGCTGAGCCAGACGTTGCGCCCAGTGCCTACCCCCGAGCAACTTGAGCGGCTAACCGAAGGCAAGGCTGAGCGAATCGCCACCCGCTGACGCCCTGAGACACCAAAACCACCGCCACGGCGCGCGCTCCCGTATAATTGCGCCCGGTCGTCACATTACCGACGGCGAGCTACCGAGGCAGGGTTCAGGCGAAGAAAATGACAAACACCGCACGATTCAGGCAGCGCAATCGCGTTTGCATTTTGGGGGGTACCGGGTTCGTGGGCAGCCATCTGGCTACGCATTTGGACGCTGCTGGCTACGAGGTTAAAATCCTGTCTCGCCGACCGGAACGGCACCGACGCGTACAGGTCATTCCCACCGTCTCAATCAAGCGTGCGAACGTGCATGATGCCGGCGTGCTGGCGCATCATTTTGCCGACTGCTCCACCGTGGTGAACCTGGTGGGCATCCTCAACGAGCGCGGCCGGGACGGCAGTGGCTTCCGCCAAGCGCATGGCGAGTTGAGCCGTAAAGTCATCGAGGCGTGCCGGGCCAGCAACACCCCGCGCCTGCTACAGATGAGCGCTCTCAAAGCCGACCCGCACAATGCGCCCAGCCATTACCTGCGCAGCAAAGGCGAGGCAGAGCAACTGGTACGTGAGGCCAATGGTGATGGCATCGCGGCCACCATCTTTCAACCCTCGGTGATCTTCGGCCCCGGCGACTCCTTTATTAATCGGTTCGCTCGCCTGATGAAACTGCCGACACCGTTTATTCCGCTGCCGCGCGCCAACGCCCGGTTTGCACCCGTTTACGTGGGCGATGTGGCGCGAGCGTTTGTACGCACCCTGAAAGACCCGGACACCTACGGCAACACTTACCAGTTGTGCGGGCCACAAGTATATTCACTGCGTGAGTTACTCAATATGATTGGGGATCATCTGGGTGTGAATCGTCGGATCGTTGCGATGCCCAATACGTTGGCGCATATCCAGGCCTTTATCGGCGACTTTACGCCGGGTAAGCCGTTCTCCACCGACAACCTGCAATCGCTACGAGTTAACAGCATTTGTGAATCGGACGGGCTGGGAATGCTGGGGATTAAGCCAACGCCGGGGGAGATCGTGATCCCGACCTACCTCAACGATCCGCATCAGCACGACATGCATACCTATCGCCGGATGCGCTGAACACTCGCCCACGCACCCTCGCTGCCAACCTTGACTGTCAGACGTGCTGACCCTTGAACCTGAGCACAAACCACAACGCGCCAGCGCCGCCTACCAGTGACAACCACCAGGGAAACCCAAACCCTGAGGGCAACACGCCGAGCAGCATCGACACCCCGCCGACCACCAGCGCGTAAGGCATCTGTGTGCGCACGTGGTCCATGTGATCACAGCCGGTCGCCAGCGATGTCAGCACCGTGGTGTCGGAGATGGGCGAGCAGTGATCAGCCCACACTGCCCCAGCCAACACACACGCAACGGTGGTGTACAGCACATACATACGCTCTGCATCCAGCGTGCCCTCGGCGCTCAGCACAGCTGCCGTCAGCGGCAACACCAGCGGCATCAAAATGCCCATCGCCCCCCAACTGGAACCGGTGGCGAAGGCAACGGCACCTGAGATCAGAAACACCAGAATTGGCACCCACCCAGGACTGACCGAATCGCCCAGCAACGACACCAGATAATTAGCGGTATTGAGCACACCGGTGACATCCGCCAGCGCCCAGGCCAGCACCAGCACAATCAGCCCCAGCAGCATGTAGCGCACGCCCAGATACCAGGCCTGAACTACCTCCTCCATCGAGAGCAGGCCCTGCACCAGCGAGAGCACGGCAGCGGTGAGCACGGCGAGCAGCGAGGCCCACATAAGCGCGTCGTAAGAATTGGCCGAGCCCAGAATGTCCTGGATAGTGTCGCCTTCGCCCGTGTGCAGGATGCCGCCGATCACGCCCAGCACCAGCACAATCACCGGCAGCACTGCATTAATCGCACGGCATTCGATGCCCTCGTCCGGCTCCAGCGCCTTGCTGTCATCCGCATCGTTGTGTACGTGCCCAATAGCGCGGGTATGGTCGCGGCCGGCGTTGCGCACGCGCCGCTCGGCGCTCAGCATCGGGCCAAAGTCTCGCCCGGACAACGCCACCATGTAAACGAACGCGATGGCGAGCAGCGGATAAAACGAGTAAGGAATAGAGTTGAGAAAAATGCCGTAGGCCGATTCGCTAATCTGCGGGGTGATGGCCAGTGCCTGATCAATCACACCCACCTGAAACCCAATCCAGGTGGTGACCACAGCCACCGTTGCGACGGGTGCGGCGGTAGAGTCGACCAAATAGGCCAGCTTCTCTCGCGATATCCTGAGCTTGTCTGCGACCGGTCGCGAGGTGTTACCCACCACGAGCGTATTGGCGTAGTCGTCAAAAAAGACAAACATGCCGAGTGATGCAATGGCCGCCTGGCCACGACGCGCATCGTGCGCCCAGCCGAGTATTCGGTTGACGATGCCGTTCATCCCGCCATTGCGCGAGATAATCCCGACCATGCCGCCAATCATAAAAGTGAACAGCATAATCGCCATATGATCTGCCGTGATAGCCGCCCCCAGCGTGTAGGTGGAGAAGCTGGCCAGCAAGCTGGAGAACACGGTTTTCAGCCCCGGCCCGGCCACCAGCCAAGCGCCCATCCAGATGCCGAAAAACAACGACGGAATAACACTGCGGGTAATAAACGCCAGCGCAATTGCGACCACGGGCGGCGTCAGCGACAACCAGCCGGGCAGCACATTCATCCCGGTGCTGGCTAGGGCTTGGTTGCCGTCCAGCAGCGTGAGCGTCGCATCGCGATCGGCGATTGAAAGCGCATCAGCCTTCCAGCTGCCATCGGGCTGATGCTGCATCGCCACCACCTCATCGCCCACGCGAAGCTGCGGCACGGTGCCATCAGCCACGGCATTGGCAGTGACCGAAAAAGGGATGTGAGTGAGCACGACTTTGGGCGCTTGTAACGTTGCAGTGGCTGCGTGGGCGGCGAGACATGGGGCCAGCGCCAAGACGGCAACCATCGCCCGCAACCAGGGTGAGAACATCAATCGACCAACCATGCGAATCCTGTTTTTGCTCGGAATTATGCACGGAGTGTACCGCACCGACCGCGCCAGGCGGACACCGAACGCCCCGGGCCCGTTCGGTGCGGGTTATTGCGGCTCGATACTGCCGCCGGGCGCGCTAGGCGCAGCGGGCGTATCGACCACCGCCATGAGCGCACGCAAACGTGCCGCACGCGCCGCGGGAGGAAGCTTACCGAGGGCCTGCGCGGCAGTGTAAAAAACCTGTAAATCACCGTCCGACTCTTGCAGCAACGCGGAGAAGGCCGGCACCAACGCGCGGTAGGTGGCCACTGAGCCCAGCTTGGCGTTGTTAAGGTCGCTGGCGAACCATCGATCATAGCCAGCATACCCGCCCCAGCGTTGTTTCAGCGCTTCGTAGCGGCTGCGCAACGCCGCAATCTCCTGCGCCTTGGCAACACGCTTGGCCGCATCATCCATAGGCCCTTGGTAGATGCCGCGCAGCGTCTCGCGGGCGTCGGAGACCATGCGCACAAAGCTGCGGGTGCGCTGGCCCGTCGTGCGCCAGTTCTCCAGCAACTCGGGCTCGCCGATCGCACGCACCCAGCGGCGCATGCCCTCCTCCTCCACGGTAGTGGCGAAGGCCTCGTTGAACGCGCTGTCGTTCTTGATGTACAGAAGTTGATGCGAGAGCTCGTGAAAAATGAGCCCTGCGGTGCGCGCCCGGTCCCAGCGCAGCATGGTATTTAGAAACGGATCGTCGAAGCGACCGAGGGTGGAGTACGCGGCCACCCCACCCACGTAAACATCGTAGCCCTGCTGCGACAACTCGGCGGCTACCTCACGCGCAGACTGCTCGTTAAAGTAGCCCTTGTAGCTGATGCAGCCCACCACAGGGAAGCACCAAGTATACGGCGTGACCGACAACTCAGGGGCGGCGAACACATTCCACACCACGTACTCGCGCCCAAGGTCAGCATAGGTGCGATAGCTGTCGTTGTCCGGCAGACCGAGTGATTCGCTGGCGAAGGCGCGCACCGACAGCACCTGTTGCAATTGTTCACGCAGCGTCGGATCAAGCCCAGCGTCCTGCAACAGGCGCTCGATCGGCTCGCGGCGCGACAACAGATCCAAGTGCCCACGGGCCGCCTGGGCGTAGTAGCCGATGCTACCGCACGCCGACAGCAATGCCATCAGCAGCAACAGCGCCGGGGCGCGGAGAAAGACGAAAATACGCATATGCCGGACCTTATCACTGTTAGGCACCTGCTCAGGTGATGTTGTACCCCCGGGCGCGCACTGGCAGACTCCTCATCCCATGATGGCACTGTTAAAGAAAATCGGGCGATGGATCATCGCCGTCGTGCTCGTGCTGATCGCCGGGCTGTATTCGCTGCTGCAGCAGCAAGATGACAATGGCGCGCGCGAGACCTCAACGCGCCCCACCTCAACGCGGCCAGAGCCTGCACAGCCGAACGCTGGGCATGCCCGCACCGGGCGTCAGGCCGACAACGACAACGCGATGGCCGACAGCGCGTTTTCCGCCCGTCGCTCCGACCAGATTATGACCGTCGAAGGCATGGTGGTGCACATCCTGGCGGACGACAACGAAGGCAGCCGCCATCAGCGCTTTCTGCTGGAACTACCCTCCGGGCTGACACTCAAAATCTCCCACAACATCGACCTAGCCCCACGCATTGGCGGCCTGCGTAAAAACACACGCGCCCGGGTGCATGGGGAGTACGAGTGGAACGACAAAGGCGGCGTGATCCACTGGACCCATCACGACCCCAAGGGCTGGCGCGAAGGCGGCTGGATTGAGTACGACGGGCGGCGCTACGAGTAACCCTCATCCTGCACTTGAGCGCATCAGGCCGAGCGCACGGCGGCGGATTTGATCTGCGCGTAAAGCTCACTGCCTGCAGCTAGGTTCAGCAGCGCGCATGAGCGCCGGGTAATGCGGGCCAGCAGCACATCCTCGCCGGCTTGGCAGCGCGCTATCACGAACGGTCCCGGAATCTGTGCCGGATCCGCCGGCTTCCCCGAGACGGGGTCGATCAGCTCGCTCACCCGCACCGGGCAGACGTTCAAGAGGCTGCTGACTTGCGGCGGCTGCAGGCTCAGGCCTACATCACGCGCCTGGATGTGCACGCGCACGCTCTGCCCCGGCGCAGCCACCTCCCCGGGTAGTTGCAAAGTGACGGTGTGTGCGCGCACTTCGGTGAGGTCGTATTGCGCATCGTAGGCCTGCACCGTAGTACTCAGCGCGACGCCCGCAGCGTCCCCGCGCAACAGCGCACTCGGCATGCTGGCCAGCACATTGGGCAACGTGTCGTTGGCCACGATGTGACCGTGCTCCATCACCAACAAATGGGCGCACAGACGGATCAGCTCATCCAGGCTGTGGCTGACGTACAGCATCGGCACACCCAGACGTCGCTGCACCTGGGCCAGGAACGGCAGTACCTCATCGCGACGGGCGGCGTCCAGCGCGCTGAGCGGCTCGTCCATCAGCAACAGACGCGGCGCGCACAGGGCCGCGCGGGCAATCGCCACCCGTTGGCGCTCACCGCCGGACAACGCCTGCGGGCGACGCACCAGCAAGGGGCCCAGCGACAATAATTGCACCGCCTCTTCCAACGACAGCCCGTGGCGCTCACCACGCCGCTTCAACGCATAGCGAAGGTTCTCCTCAACACTTAGATGAGCGAACAGCCGCGGCTCCTGAAATACCATGCCCAGTGCGCGCTGATACGGCGGCCGCGCAACACCGGCGGCGTCGTGATGCCAATCTTCGCCGGCCACCTGCAAGCGACCACGCACCCCCGGCTCCAGGCCGGCCAGCGTGCGCAGCAGACTGGTCTTGCCGAAACCAGAAGGGCCGAAGACTCCCGTGATGCCGTCATTGCGCACCTGCGCACTGACATGCAGCACAAACTCGCTGCGGGCCAGGGTGAGATCGCAGGCCAACGAGGCATCACCGGTGGGCGCGGGCTCGGTCGGCGACGAAGGGGCGCGCCCGGCACTCATGAGAGGGCCGGCGTCCAGCGCCGATTAATCATGTACATGGCCAATAGCGAGACAAAAGCGAACAACAGCAGGATGGCGGATAGCGTGTGCGCCTGCGCGTAAGCCAGCGACTCGACGTGGTCGAAAATGGCTATCGACACGACACGGGTCTCCCCCGGCAGGTTGCCGCCAACCATCAGCACCACGCCGAACTCGCCGAGCGTATGCGCAAACCCCATCACCGCAGCCGTGACGAAACCGCGCGCCGATAGCGGCACGGCAACGCTAAAAAACGCGTCAAGCGGACGTGCGCCCAGGGTCCAGGCGGCCTCCAGCGCGCCCTGATCCAGGGATTCGAACGCGTTCTGCAAAGGCTGCACCACAAACGGCAAGCTGTAGAGGCACGAGGCAATAACCAGCCCGGCGAAGGAGAACGTCAGCGTCTGGCCCGTGAGCTGCACCCAGAACTGACCAATGCCGCCAGCCGGGCCCAGCAACACGAGCAGATAGAAGCCAAGCACGGTCGGGGGCAGCACAATCGGCAGCGCCACCAGCGCCTCGACCCACGGGCGCCAGCGTCGGCGTGTGCGCGCCAGCCACCAGGCCAGCGGCGTGCCCAGCGCCAACAGAATCAGCACCGTGACCAGAGCGAGCTGGATGGAAAGCCCCAGCGCGGAAAGGTCGGGGGCGGAAAGCGCCGGCATGGTCATTCGGGCGGATCGGGCAACGCGTAACCCGCCGCCGCGATTAACTGCCGGGCAAGGTCACTGCGGACAAAGCGAGCGAACTGCTGTGCCGAGGGCTTTGCTGCACCAAGCACCACTAGCTGTTGCTCAATGGGCGCGTGCAGCGCTTGCGGCAACAGCCAGCGGCACACGCCCGGCCGCGCGCCGTCCAGCAACTGGGACAACGCCACGAACCCGAAATCGGCGTTGCCCGTAGCGACCATATGAAATGCTTGCGCGATGTTCGCGCCCTGCACCAGTCGCGGGGCCAATGACTGGCGCCACCCGAGGTGCTCGATCGCCTGTTGTGCCGCCAGCCCGTACGGGGCTAGCACCGGATTCGCGATTGCGACGCGGGCCACCCGACCTTTGGCGCTGGTCACCAGTGCATCGCGACACCGCGCGTGCGGATCGGCCCACCAGGGCGAGTCCAGCGCCGGCGCGGTGGCTGGCGGCGCGAGTCCCACCACCTCATTTGCGAGCAGGCCCTGCGGGAGTACACGGCCTTCGTGCACGGCCGACCAAAGCACCAGCCGTCCCAACGCATACGTCTGCCGCGTGTTATCTACGATGAGGCCGCGGTGCGCCAGCTCGCGCGGGCGGGCCGCGTCGGCTGACATAAACACCTCAAACGGCGCGCCCTGGATAATCTGTGCGAACAGCCCCCCGGTAGAGCCGTTGCTGAAGGCGACAGGCTGGTTGGTCTGCTCGGTGAACAACCGGCCCAGCGCCTGCGCCGTCGGCGCAAAATTACTGGCGACGGCGACGCGCAGAGGCACTTGGCGCGCTTCGGCCGATTGTGCGAGGCCTGGCGCGCTCAATGCCCAGGCGACTAGCAGCGCCAGCATCGGCAACACCGCAACCGAGGACCGCTTCCGGCCGCTGCGCGCCGGCTTAAACGCTGTCACGCAACAGCGCACGCAGTTGCTCAACCTTGGCCTCGCCCAGACGCTCGGACAATCCGCGCTGGGCTTGCTGCCACAAGGGGATCGCTTCAGCCAGCAGGGCCCGGCCTGCATCAGTAAGCTCCACCAGACGCGTACGCTTCCAGCCCTCTTCCGAGCGCGCCAGCAACGCCCGATGCTCCAGTGGCCGCAGGTTTCGGGTAAGCGAGGTTCGCTCCATGCCCAGGGTTGCCGCCAGTTCGGTAATCGACACCGGCCCGGTCTGCGCCGTGGCCGACAACACCGTGAACTGCGTAGCCTTCAGGCCCAGCGGTTTAAGCGCGCGATCATAGTCCCGGCTGATCGCCCGGGCGGCGCGGCGCAGGTAAAAACAGGTGCACACCTCGTCCAGGCCGCTGATTGATGGGGATTGCTTAGCACTCATAAACGCAGTCTAACCCCGCTGAACCCAGAATCAATCCGCCTCTTTTCATCGCCCCTCTCCTGTCGAGCACCCAAAATCTCAATTTCTATGTCGTGCATTTACACTTCATAAGATTTAATGTAGTGTATATGCACTACTTGATGAGAACAACCTTTTCCCCACATATAAGGACACCCGCCATGACCCTCAAACTCACCGCCGCCACACTGGCCGCCATCACCCTCCTCGGCACCGCAACCGCGCATGCCCAAAGCAGCGCCGATGCGCTGTGGCGCGAACAGATCACCACCAGCCCCAGCCCGGCAACCCGGATGGGCACGAGCACCGCTGACGGACCGGCCCACCGTCATGCCCTGTGGCGTGAGCAGATACAGGCTTCGGAGGAAACACAAAGCGTGAAGTTGCGCCTCAGCACCACCCTCCCGGATGGCCGCAGCCACACCAATGCATTGTGGCGCGAGGTGCACCAACCCGCGCAAAGCGATGCATCCGCGCCGCTGGTAGCGCGTCTGCCGAAGGCGCAACACCCCGCCCCGGCGAGATAGCGAGCTGGCGCGCCACCTAGGCCAGTTGCGGCGTACGCGTCACCACCACGCTCACCCCCAAAGCGTGCGCGGTGACGCGTACAATGCCCGCATGCAGATATTCCGCGTCGGTGGCTCCGTGCGAGACGAGCTACTGGGCCTGGTGCCACACGAAATTGACTGGGTAGTGGTCGGGGAAACCCCCGAGGCCCTGCTGAGCCTGGGTTACCGGGCGGTCGGCAAAGACTTTCCCGTGTTCCTTCATCCGAAATCCCATGAGGAATACGCACTCGCCCGCACCGAGCGCAAGACCGCACCGGGCTATCGCGGCTTTCAGGTCGACAGCTCGCCCGACATCACGCTGGAGGAGGATCTGCTGCGCCGCGACCTCACCATCAATGCGATGGCGCGTGACGCGCAAGGCCAATTGGTGGATCCGTACTGCGGCGAGGCAGATCTGGCGGCAAGAGTACTGCGCCATGTCTCGCCTGCGTTTGCCGAAGATCCGGTGCGCATCCTGCGCGCTGCCCGCTTTGCCGCCCGCTTTGCGAGCTTTGGCTTTACGCTCGCGCCGGAGACCAACGCCTTGATGCAGCAGATGGTGAACGCCGGCGAAGTCGACGCGCTGGTGCCCGAGCGGGTGTGGAAAGAAACCGAGAAGGCGCTGCTCAGCGAGCATCCGGATGTGTTCTTTGGGGTGTTGCGTGACTGCGGCGCGCTGGCGGTAATTTTCCCGGAGATCGAACACCTGTTCGGCGTGCCACAGCCGGCGCGCTGGCACCCGGAGATTGATACCGGGGTACACCTGATGATGACGCTGCAACAGGTGGTGAAACTCAGCGACGACGGCAAAGTCCGCTATGCAGTGCTCACACATGACCTTGGCAAGGGCACCACCCCCACCGACGTACTGCCCAGCCATCGCGGGCATGAGGAGCGCAGCGTTGACTTACTGGAGGCGATGTCCGAGCGGTTGCGCGTGCCGCGCGGCCACCGCGAGCTGGCCGTGGCTGTCGCCCGCTATCATGGACAGTGCCATCGCCTGGCAGATCTGCGCTCCGGCACGGTGCTCAAACTGCTTAAGGGACTGGATGCATTTCGCCGGCCGCAGCGGGTGGGCGAATTCGCGCTGGCATGCGAGGCGGATGCGCGGGGCCGACTGGGGTTGGAACTGGACCCTTATCCGCAGCGCGCCCAGTTACTCGCCTACTACGAGGCAGCCGCGAGTGCTGCACTGGACGCCGGTGAGCGCGAACACTACCGGGGCAAAGCCTACGGCGAGCAACTGGACCATAAACGCATTCAGGCTATTAAGGCGGTACGCCGCTCGTTGGCCACCTCACAGTAGGGCCCATCCGTGTACGAACGACTGATCAGCGGACTGATTCTGATTGTAGCGGTTATCCACCTGCTGCCGCTTAGCGGGTTGTTCGGTGCTGACCGATTGGCCGCCCTGTACGGCATAGAGATTACCGACAGCAATCTGCAAATTCTCATGCGCCACCGCGCGGTGCTATTCGCGTTGCTGGGCGCATTCCTGGTGTACGCGGCATTCAAGCCGGCATTGCAGCCGCTGGCTTTCCTCGCCGGGTTCGTCAGCGTGTTGTCGTTCTTTTACCTGGCCTGGACGGTCGGAGACTTCAACGCGGCCATCCGCAAAGTCGTCATTGCAGATATCATCGCGTTTGTCTCGTTGATCATTGCGGTCATCCTGTACGCGCTCCGGCGCAATGCTTAGGTGCGTCTCGGTGCCGCAATATGTTCGCGACAACGGCGCGTACTGCCGGTCGACTCAGCTCTGCGCTGTCTGTCGTTAACAAAAGGGGGAACCTGAATGAATATCGTCAAAGCCAATCAAACGCACATCCCGGAAGTGGCACGGCTGTTCGACCTGTACCGCCAGTTCTACGAATGCGAACCGGATCTTGATCTTGCGACGCGATTTATCAGCGATCGGCTCGCGCGGAACGAATCGGATATTTTTGTCGCGACGCACGGCGATCGGGCGGCGGGCTTTGTGCAGTTGTACCCTTCGTTCTGCTCCGTTGAGGCGGTGAAGATATACATCTTGTACGATCTATACGTGGATGCGGATCAGCGAAAATCAGGGGTGGGTGAAGACCTGATGAATCGCGCTACCGAGTGGGCCGGCGAGAATGACGCAGCCCGACTCGACCTTCTGACCGCCCACACCAATACGATCGGACAGCATCTTTACGAGAAACTCGGATACCAAAAAGTCCACGAAGACTTTCACGCATACTCCCTGGCCACCTGATGTTGCTTCGGCCATTGTTGCGCCCTAAGTCAGAGATGATTTATCCGAACGCAATATGTCCACCCCACCGGGTGGGGCGGACATATTGCGGGTTCCCTAAACTGCGTATTAGTTTATCTTAATGCCCACGTAGGCGGTGTTGTTGCCGCCATCGATTTCTGACACTCTATTATCGTGGTCGTAGTACGCTCCGATCCAATAGGTAGTGCCTGACGACAGGTCGCTTGGGACGGTAACGCTCGTGCGAGTCCAGGCCACCTTGTCGCGCGAGACGCGTATGCCGATAGTCTTGAGAAGTCGATCGCTGGTGGATATGTAGTCGTTGGTAGACAAGTAGAATCCTGCGTTGGCCGTAACCGGGCTAGTTTTGCCAAGATTCTCCCATCCCATTTCTACTTGAACAGATTGACCTTTCGAGACCTTGTATACCGGCTCGCTACCGCTAAGTTTTGAGAGCTCGTTGCCGGAGCTATCGAAAACACGGGTTCTAGCGTGGGTGCTGTACCCGCCGCTAGCGCCTGTGCGGCGCCAGTGAGTTGCGCCAACGTCAGTTAGCGTTCCCGACACAGCACCGTAGACTGAGACGGACCCCGCTAGTGCGTCCTCGCCGGGATACGCGTTCGCAGTCGACCCGCGCGCGTGAATATGATCCCAATCTTCGCCCATTATGCTATAGGTGTTGGTTGTATGATTAAGCCCTTGCACATGACCGAATTCATGCATGGCTGTAGTTTGAAAAGGACGGCCTGAACCACCGTATGGTGTAAGTGAGGTTTTGGTATGGGAGGTGGAATACGAGACTGTATTTTTGAAAATTACATCCGTCTCCACAATTTTACAAGAACCATCTACCCAGCGCTTCACAACCGCAGGATCGGAAAGAGAGCTGGTCCACCATACTTCGCTTTGACCATTGTTCTCGCCGACAGAGCTCTCGTTCCATTGAATCACATAGTTCATTTGGCTAGGACCGCGGTTCCACTGATCACGCACATACGCGAGCTCAGTCCGCCACGAAGAGCCAGAAGGGAATCCGATAGACGAGGCGCGCAGTTTCGCCTCTTCTGAGCTCCATACAACGTTCTGTCCGTTGCATTTCCCCCAGGTCCAAGCATTGGCTTGATTTGTAGCCACTAACATTGCAGTGGCGATCATTAGCACCCGAAAGTGTAGATATGAGGTCATGATTGACTCCTAAAATATTAACCTGAAATTTCAAATAGAATTTACTCGGCCAACTCCATCAGCCGCTCTTGCTGCTCAAGAGGATCGATGAGCTCTGAAGAGCTGAGGCTCTGAGTTGGTGGCGCCGCTTCCTGCAACCGAACCTGGTTGCGCGCACGTAACTCGCTAATGCTGGCGGTCGGGCGAAGACGAGCAAGCTCTTCCGCCGAGTTGTACTTCTTCACTAATGCCTCAATAAGCTGAAATCCCTGCGCTGGGGAGACCGCTAGAGCCTTCCCTACCGGGTCTAAACTGGATTGTGGTGGTGTGTCCAGCGACTGCTCACCGCGTGGCGCAATAGAGGCTTCTACAAACACCAGTTCGCCGCCTGGCGATTGACGAAGCTCACGACCGTATTCATCGTGAATCCTTTGGTCCTGCACACTTAGTCGACCTTGTGCCCATCCGACTAACGGCATAATTGCCTGACCGTTTCCAGCGACGAACAAGATATCTCGGTCACCCACGTTGAATGATGGGGTGCCTACCACCTCCATATACCGCCCGTCCTTGGTCGGCCCCCCCTCCATTTGAAGAGTGAACTGGGCCGTCTCCGCGGAGCTCCCCTTCGCCACCTGATCTACCCGGTATGTCACGAACGTAAATGGCAGAACGGTGTTTCCGACGACACCCTCACTGTGATCAAGATTGATGACTTCTCCCATGAAGATAAATTCGGCCTGGTAGGCCAGATCCTGAAAGCTCACTCTCTCTACGGTTGTTGCACCGACCATACTGGCGAACATGCATAGAGACCCCATCAGAATGGGTACAGATTTACTGAGATCCATGTGATACTCCTAAAATGCCTAGTGTTGTTGCGAACGAGGCGGGCTGATTCGTATTTCGCGCGCCTCTCGCTTACCTTGACGGACATGTCCCGAAAAATGGACACCGGTGTTTCGCAAAACAACTGTGGCGTTAGTTACGCTGGCGGGATAAAGGTGTTGTCGTTGTCATAGGTGGCCAACACGAGCTCGACTCGGAGGCAATAAAGCAACGCAATTACGCTGACGCCCGGCCGCTCCACTCTGCCTGAGAGCATAGACATCAGCGCATCCACAGCGAACATCACAGCGCACTTAGCGGCAAGGCTTCTTGGTGCGGGCGGAAAAGCGGAACGATTTGGATCTAATTTGGTGACAGGGATGTCGGCGCTACAGTCCCATCAAGCGGACGGAAAGATCGCGCATAATTTCTTCTGAACCCCCGCCAATCGACAGCACTTTTACCTCGCGGTACATACGCTCTACCACGTTGCCGCGTAAATACGCCGCGCCGCCAAAAATCTGCATCGCCTCGCTGGTCACGTACTCGTTCATGCTGGTCGCCAGGAACTTTGCCTTCGTCACCTCGGCATGCACCGGCTCGCCCATATTTATTAACGCGCAGATCTGATTCAGATACGCTTCCACCGCATCAATGCGCGCGGACATTTCGGCAATCTTGTGTCGAATCACCTGGTGGCGAATAAGCGGATGACCAAACGTTACGCGCTCCTGCGCGTATTTGATCGACTCCTCCAGGCATAACTTGGCCGACCCCATCACCTGCCCGGCAATGCCGAGGCGCTCGTTGTTAAAATTGAGCATGATGGCGGTGAACCCGCGATGCTCCTCGCCCAGCAAATGCGCCGCGGGTACGCGGCAGTCATCAAAATACAGCCCTGCGGTGTCCGATGCCCACCAGCCCATTTTGTCGCCCACCGATTCGCGCGTGAATCCGGGCGTATCACGATGCACGTAAAACAGACTGATCCCGTGCAGCCCTTCGCCGCCCGTGCGTGCGCCCACCACAAAGTGCGATCCACGCAAGCCACCTGTGATGAAGTACTTTGATCCGTTCAATACATACTCATCGCCATCGCGCCGCGCGGTGGTTTTCAGGTTGGCCACATCGGAGCCGCCGGACGGCTCGGTAATCCCAAGACAACCACTCTCCTCACCGCTCATGAGTTTGGGTAACACGGTCTGTTTAATTTGCTCGCTAGCCAAACGCACCAGCGGCTGGGTCATAATGTTGGTCGCGAACAGACTGGCAGGAATACCATTGGCGCCGCATTTGCCCCATTCCTCAGCCAGAACAAGGCGCAGAAAGGCATCATCGTGGCCCATGCCGCCATACTCCGCCGGAATACCAAGGCCGTAAGCGCCCATCTCGCCGGCGTCCAGATGCAGTTGCCGTGGGAAGTCACCCGCTTCGTCCCACTCGTCCACATTCGGTCGAATCTTCTGCGCGATGTAGCGGGACAGACTGTCGCGAAACATCACCTGCTCTTCGGTTTCGTACGGATTCTTCATACAAGCTCTCGTCGTTGGTCAGCGTGTTGGGTGCTCGTTAAGATACTCCGGCCGCGGTTAGTCTTGATCGACAGTGGCGAACACGCGTTCAAAGTAGTCGGTAAGCCCGTCGGCCAGCGCATTGGCGGCGTCCTGATCAATCCCGGCAAGTTCTTGCGCCAGGGCTTTTTTGAAGTCGAGCTGCATCTGGCGGGCAATCTGGATGCGCTGCGCCTGAGGAGAGCCGGCCCCGTGCATGGATTCGGTGAGATAGCCCACGGCGTTGCGGCCCATCGTCATGTTCTCGATCAAACGCAGAATACGCATGCGATCCTCGGTGGCAATTTCTTTTCGCCCTTTTAGATATTTGCGTAGCATGTCGCCCACTTCGGGGTGGTTTAGCTCATGCTGCGAGGGCATCGTCACCATCAGCCCGCCCGCAAGATCCTGAGCCAGACGACCGATTTCGTACGGCATCTTAGTGACGTGGTGCTTGCACACATTCGCCAGCATGTCGTCGCAAATATAGGCGCCGGAGGCAGTCGGATGCGCCTGATAGCTGGCGGCAATACCGGTCGCGTAAATGGTCTCGTTCAGGTGAGTCATCTGCACTAGTTTGTCGCGGATGTGCGAGACCTTCTCCACCCCGTTGTAGTCTGCCGCCGTGGCGGCCGCACCAATTAGTGCATCGCCCACGCCAGACTTACACACGTAGCTGCGACGGTGATAGCAGGTAAAACGCTCCACCAGCATGGCGGCAAACTCGTGCTCGCCGTGCATGAACACCCGCTCCCACGGGACAAACACGTCGTCGAACACAATCATCGCTTCTTGTCCGGCATATCGGGCGTTGCCCACATCCAGCTCGCCTTCCTCCATCGCGCGCGTATCGCAAGACTGGCGGCCGTAGATATAGGTAATGCCTTGGGCATCCACCGGTACGGCGCCGACGATGGCAAAGTTTTTGTCTTTCTCGCCCAGTCGCAAGGTGGGCATCACCAGCAGCCAGTGCGAATTCAGGCAACCGGTCTGATGCGCCTTGGCACCACGAATGTAAACGCCCCGCTCGGTGCGCCGTGATACATGCACATACAAATCCGGGTCTTCCTGCTGGTGCGGCGCGAGCGAGCGGTCGCCCTTCACGTCGGTCATGGCACCACCGATGACCAGACCGCCCTTTTGTGTGAGGGTGACAAAATCAACAAAGCGGCGGTGGTAGTCAGTATTGTGTTTGGCATCGATCTCGTAGGTGACCGAGTGCAAAGCGTTAAATGCATCCATGCCAACGCAACGCTGAAAGCAGGTACCGGTGAGCTGGCCCAGTCGGCGCTGCATTTTATTCTGCATTACCAGGTCTTCAGGCGACTGGGCGATATGCAAAAAGCGATTCACCCGCTCGCCGGTAAACGGCGAGATGGCGGAGGCCAGCTCGGGCTTCTCCAGCGCCAGATCATAGGTGCGGGCCACCGCATTAATGGACGGCCGAATAATCGGATGATCGACCGGCTCGGCCACCTGCTCGCCCATCAGGTACACCAGCAGATTGCGCCCGCGCAAGCTCTCGATGTACTGCTCGCCGGTAGTGATCTGCGCGCTCGCGCTGTCCACTTGCGAACTGCCGCTGACCGCGCATCCGGGCGAGGTGCCATCCGTCTGCATAGTCATCGCATTACTCCTGCCCTGTCGGGGCTTGAATGACAGCTAGCGTACTCGAGCGATGGCTGCCCAGCCACAACGCGCCATCAAACTCATTCACGCTGGTGACGGCGTATGGCGTGCCTTCGGGCGCCTGAAGATTGTATTTGACGATGCCATCCAACCCCAGCCCCAGCACCATGCCGTAGCGCGCGCTGTTCGCCAGCGCCTCCAGTGGCAGCCAGCTGATCAGGCGCCGCAGCCAGGGGTTGCCCGCCAGTGCTTCACCCTCAGGCAGTCGCAGCGCGGGCAGCGCCACCCAGAAAGTATCACTGCCGTTGAATGACACGTTGTCAGGATTGCCCGGCAGGCCTTCCAGAAACACTTCGCGCTGGCCGGCACGCGCGCCTTTCAGCCATAAGCGTTGAATACGGGCACTGCCGGTTTCGGTCACCAGCACGAAAGCATCGTCCGGCCCCAGCGCCACACCGTTGGCAAAAAACAGCCCGTCCATGTGCACTTCGGCGCGCCCGGTTGATGGCGTATAGCTGAGCAAGCGGCCGGTCGCGCTGGCTTCGACAAAGTCGTAGAAATACTCACCAAAGCCGAAACGCATGGTGGCATCGGAAAACCAGATGGTGCCATCCTGGGCAATGTCCAAATCGTCCACCAGCAGCATCTTTTTGTCGGCAACCGTATCCACCAGCACCGTGATCCGGCCCTCAGGCGACACACTCAGCAGACCCTTAATGGCGTCCGCCACTATCAGATTACCGTCGGCATCAAACTGCATGCCCAGCGGTCGGCCGCCGGTGTTGACAAAATCCGCGGCCACGCTGCCGTCAGGCGTAAACCGCACAATCCGGCCATCCTCCAGGCCGCTGTAGTAGATATTGTCCGGACCGCGCGCGACGTCCTCCGGGCCTATCCCAACGCCCTCAAACTTCAGCTGCGCCGCAGCCAGCCGCGAGTTCACTTCGTATTGGCCCGTCAAGGCCGGCAGCGGTCCCGGCGTCCACGCCACCGGGCTGACTTTCGCAAATGCCATAAGACCCAGCATCAGCAGGCCCAGGAGTGATAACAACGTGCCCAGCACCTTCAGCAACTTCTTCATCTTTTGTCGATTTCCTCAGGTATCGCCTCAAGGTTTTTCTTCACCAAGCACGGCGAAGCCATCATTCACCAGCGCATCAATCAACGCCTCTGGCCAGCAGGTAAGCGGCATACCAAGTCCCGCGATCAGCATGATGACCGGGCGGTCCGCCGGGTCTGCATGCCACTGATAAGCGATACGCGTGCCATTCGCCTGACAATGACTCATTGACGGGCCTCCTGGTCCGAGGCGCTAACCCCGGCATCCGAAAAAGCGTGGTGCTGAAAATCCTCCAGCACCACCTGCTTTGCCTGTTTGCTGAACGTGCGCGCATTAAACGGATACAACGTGACGATGCGCCCGTCCTCGCGGCGATACCAGCTCTTACAACCACTGCTCCAAACCCTGCGTCCAAGCGCATCGTGAATGCCGCGGTTGTAGTCGGCCTGCGCCTGTTGGCGCGCCCCCAAAAGCTGCGACTCACCGGCAGCTTCAATCAAGCCCAGTATCTGATGCAGTTGCTGTTCAACCATGTATACCACCGAGGTAGTGCCGACACCGGTGTTGGGGCCAGTAACCATATAAAAATTGGGGAAATCGCTGATACAGGCGCCTTTGTAAGCATCCTGAAACTCGGCCCAGCGCTCACGCAGCGACGCACCGTTCAGGCCCACCACATCGATCGAGAGCATGTGCTTTTCGATATCGTAGCCGGTGGCGTACACCAGCACATCAATTGGGTGACACTCACCATCACTGGTGCACACAGCGTCCGCTTCGATCTTCTCGATAGGTGCCGTGACCAGCGTGACGTTGTCGCGGTTGAGCGTCGCGTAAAAATCATCCGAAATCAGTATGCGCTTACAGCCCAGCGCGTAGTCCGGCTCCAGCGCACTATGCAACGATTTATCTTGCACCGATGCGCGAATCCACTCTTTAATTTTCCCGCCCAGCCGCACACCCCATTTCGAGTTCAGTTTAACCACCGGAAATAGCAACAGCTCCATGCGAATGAAAATCAACCATCGGTACAAACGCGCATACCGCGGCCAGCGGGCAAAGCGCTGCTTTTCTTTTTGGGTGTAATCCCGGTCGTTACGCGGTGCGATGTAGTTAGGCGTGCGCTGGAACACGCTAAGGTGTTTGGCTACCTTCGCGACTTCCGGCACCACCTGAATCGCACTGGCGGCGCTGCCGATTATCCCAACGCGTGCGCCGGTGAGATCCACCGAATGATCCCACTTTGCGGTGTGCATCGCAGCGCCGGCGAAGCGCTCATGGCCGGGCAGCGCTGGCGTGGTCGGCAAATGTAAGCCCCCGCTCGCATTGATGACGTG
The DNA here is from genome assembly GCA_965369325.1 of uncultured Gammaproteobacteria bacterium. Classification (GTDB taxonomy): domain Bacteria; phylum Pseudomonadota; class Gammaproteobacteria; order Steroidobacterales; family JBCBZW01; genus CBDUQI01. The sequence continues at coordinate 13,209 of CBDUQI010000018.1, read as the reverse complement.
TCGAGCGTGATAAGTCCGCCCGTCGCTCAGACGCACCTGCCACACATCGGTGTGTGGCTGCAGATGCAAACCGACCACTTTCGCACCTTGGCGGATGTAGGGCCGTACGCCGTATTTATCCACGCAGTGCTCAATGTAGGCTTTGATCTCTGCCTGCGAGGAGTACATCCGCGACCAATGGGGATTCGGCTCGAACGAATAGCAATACAGATGCGACGGCACATCACATGCGGCGCCAGGGTAGGTGTTGCTATGCCAGGTGCCGCCCACATCGGCCTCTTTGTCCAGGATGACAAAGCCGCGGCGTCCCTGCGCCAGCAACTTGATGCCCGCAGCCACGCCACTGAAGCCAGCGCCGATGATTAGCACATGGAGCACATGCAGCTCGCCACCCGCCTCGGGGGCATCGTCGGCAGGGGGTAGATGGTGATTACTTGGTTCATTCACGGCGGAACGCTCAGGTTGGAGAACAGGCAAGCACACGTCTTATTGCAATCAAAGCGTAAATCAGCGCCACCGCCGAGGGCATGTCACGCGCGAGACACCGGGCTCAGACGACACGCAGAATCACCCCCACAACGTGCCCGTCATGTTGCCCAGCTCAACCGCCGTCAGAGCCGTCGCCAACGCAGCACCACTTCGAGTGAACCCAACTCGGTGCATAAAATCAGCTGGTCGTCTTCGAACACAAACTGGCGCACCTGATCATCGCCCACCCACTCGGGGAACAGCGCCGCGTCCAGGTGATGAACCACCGTGTCGCCAATCACATCAAAGGTACCGCAGTAGGCCAGATACCCCGCAGCCGCTTGAAAGTACAAACCCAGCAACCCCAGATGCTCAGGCCCCACCTCATCGCCCCTGCCATTGGCATACAGCGTTTTGAGCGCACGTGCCTGATCGGACGGCACGCCAAGAGCCGGGCGATCCGATTGCATCATGTTGACCGACACCATGCCTTCGGTGGTGTACACGATGTACCCGGTTGGATCCTCGCCGAAAGGATAAATACGTGCACCGTCGGCGTCCTCCATGTACCAGGCCATCAGCTCCCAGGTGCCCCAAAACCGCTCTTCAATGCTCAATATCCCGACCTCTTGTCATCGCATTGCCTCAACTGGCGTCAAGCACCAATCCCCATGCCACCGCACACCCCCTCCAGATCAGCGTGCGGCACCGGCGCGGTGGTGCCCGCATTATTCATCAGCACGCCCAATCGGCGAACTTTTTTTCCGCTGTTGTCATCATCGAGCGGCAATCCGCATCTTTTGAAACATCGCCCGCAACGACTAATGCCTCCACTGCGCACTGAGCAACCCGCTCAGCGACAAACTCAGCGCTGCGAGATTAATGTCGTTCACACCACGTGGCCCCACGATCGGCCAAACCGACTGCCATTGCCCGCCCGATCCCCGGGCCCGTGCCGGTCACTAGCACCACTTTGTCGTTTAATTGCATCGTTCGCCCCTCAAAATCTGACAGTTCGAAAACGTGACCTATGTCACATTGGATATCACCAAAACGACAAAATACCGCAATACAATAACGACGGCTGTCACGTGCGTCCTTCCGGCTCATGTCGTCGCGAATCGGACTGCCCGTAGAGAAATGGCGCGCAAGATGTCGCCAAGGTGACTGGGACTCAGGCCCGGCAAGTGCGATACTTGCGCATTCAGTCAGAGATGCGCGGTCGGTTCGTGGATGATAGCCTGCCGCGAAATCACTCCATCGGTGTTGCAAAAAAGCAACGTAACGACGGATCTACATTCGGACGACTTCTGTCCCTGGGGATAACATGCTGGTACTCAAACGACTTGATCGAATCGCGGCCACGTTACTGTGCGCCGCCATCGGCGGGCTAACGGCGAACGCGGCGCTGGCTCAAAGCGGCTCACCGCTGGAAGAAATTGTGGTGACCGCAACCAAACGGGCGCAGACACTGCAGGAAATTCCAGTCGCCGTATCGGTGACCGACGCGGACACCATCGACAAAGCACAGATTCTTGATGTGCTGGATCTGCAGACGGTGGTGCCGTCGCTGCGGGTGACGCAATTACAGACCTCTGCCAACACCAACTTCCTGATCCGCGGATTTGGTAACGGCGCCAACAACCCAGGCATCGAGCCGTCGGTGGGTGTGTTTATTGATGGCGTCTACCGCTCACGCTCTGCCTCGGCGCTGAGCGATTTGCCGAACCTGGAGCGCATCGAGGTGCTGCGCGGCCCGCAAAGCACCTTGTTCGGCAAGAACGCCTCGGCGGGTGTCATCAGCATCGTCACTGCGGCACCGTCGCAGGAATTTGGCGGTTCGGCCAAACTGACCGCCGGCAACTACGGCCAGGTGGGCGTCAAAGCTGACGTCACGGGCCCGCTGTCTGACAAACTGGCCGTCAGCCTGTCCGGAGGCTACAACCAGCGCGATGGCTACTACGAGAACTTAAGCGGCGGCTCCGACTTTAACGAGCGCGAACGCTGGGGAGTGCGTGGGCAGGCCTTGTACGAGCCGCGCGATGATCTGTCGGTACGTGTGATCGCCGATTACGATCAGACGGAAGAGAACTGCTGCGGCGTCGCTAACCTGGTAAACGGCCCGACCGGCCCAGCGATATTCGGTGTCGGCGGCGCGCTGGTGCCGGATGATCCCTTCGCGTATGCAAGCTTCTCCAACCGCGATTCCGTGAACGAAGTGGAAAACGCCGGCATCTCCGTGCAAGCGGATTTCGCGTTTGATGCATTTGAGCTGGTCTCGATCACATCATTCCGCAATCAGAACACGTTCGAAGATCCGGATTCGGACTTCACCAGTGCTGACATTCTGGGCCGCAACCGCTCAAGCACAGACATCAGCACCTTTACCCAGGAGCTGCGGTTCTCCGGCCAGATCGGCGATCGCACCGACTGGATGCTCGGCGGTTTTTTCTTTGACGAAAAAGTGGACTTCCTGGACGAGGCGCTTTACGGCGATGACTACCGAAACTACATCGATATACTGACCGGTGGCGGCATCGCCGGACTGGAAGCTGCGATCGGTGTGCCAGTGGGCACCTTCCTCGGCTCGGGCGTAGGCGTGGTGGAAACCACCGGGCTGGATAACAAAGCGGTCTCGGTCTTCTCTACCCTGGACTTCCATCTCAATGACCGCACAACGCTGACCCTTGGTGTGAACTTCACCAACGACAAAAAAGACGCGTTCGTGAATCAGATCAACGACGATGCTTTCTCAGCGCTGGACATGGTGGAGATTGGGTTTGGCGGGCTGTTTGCCGCCCTCACCGGCGGCCAGGCGCCCACGCCGGATAACTTCGCCCTGTTCCCGGATCAGTTTGCCCAGGCCTCCGCGCTTTCCACGGTGCCCTGCGACGGCACCAACGACCCGCTGTGTAACTCGGCGCTGGCACTGCAACCGGTGCAGTTCTTTCTGCCCTTCGTTGGTTTCCCCAATGTGGTTGAGAACGGCGAGTCCGACGACAGCGAGACCACCTGGACGGTGCGTTTGGCCTTTGACGTCACCGACGACATCAACATCTACGGCAACGTTGGCACCGGCTTCAAAGCCAGCTCATGGAACCTGTCACGCGACTCGCGTCCATTTCCTGCTGATCTGAGCGCCATCCAGAACGCCGGGCTGGCCCCCCCCAACCTCAGCACCGGCACACGCTTTGCCTCACCTGAGGAAGCAACGGTGATTGAGCTGGGGCTGAAAGCCCGCTTTGATCGCGGCGCCATTAACATCGCCGTGTTTGATCAGGAGATTGACGGCTTCCAGTCGAACATTTTCACCGGCACCGGTTTCGCACTGGCCAACGCGGGCACACAGTCCTCGGTGGGTGTGGAATTTGACGCTACCTACTATCCCAGCGATCCGCTGCAACTCACCATCGCCGCCACCTGGCTGGACCCGGAATACGATTCCTTCCCGGGCGGTAACGGTCCGGACGGTCCCACCGACCTCACCGGCACTGCGCCGGCAGGCGTGCACGACCTGAGTGCCACCGCCACCGCTACCTACACGCGTGATTTTGCTAACGGTATGACCGGCTTTGTTCGCGGCGAGTATCAGTTTGAGAGCGACGTGCAGGTTGTCGAGAACGTGCTGGAGTCCATCGCCAGCCGCGAGGTGAGCCTGCTGAACGCAAGCTTTGGCATCTCGACCGAAAGCGGTTGGGATTTCACCGTGTGGGGACGTAACCTGACCGAAGATGAGTTCCTTTACTCAGCCTTCCCGTCAGTGGCGCAGGCGGGCAGCTTCAGCGGTTACCCGAATGTACCGCGCACCTACGGCTTGTCGGTACGCAAGAACTTCCAATAGCGGCAACCTCACAAACTGAAACGAGGGCCAGCTTTTGCGCTGGCCCTTTTTTTGGTCAGCGCTACGCTACGCCAGGCGTGAGCGCAGATCGCGACTGCCAAAGCCCATTAGCGGCGAGCCAATATCACGCATCAGCCCCAGCACCCGGAAGCGCTCCCCCATCTCGCCCGGCAGCATCAAACGCCTCGCCTCGCTAGCCAACCGGGCCGCCTGCACCGGATCGGCCTGGGCAAAGCACTGCTGGTAAATTTCATCAATCCCGCACCCGGCCATGAAATGCGCCTGGGTGGTGTAGCCCGCCAACGAGCAGCCACTGCCCACACGACCCTTTGCGGCGGCGCTGAAATCCACCCATGCGGTAATGTCCTGCAGGCCTGGATACAGCAACGCATCACGATGGGCGCGGTGACGGTAGTGGCAAAGCAGCGTGCCCTCCGCGCGTTCCGCCAGATAGTACTCCGCGCGCGGCAGCCCGTAGTCCACGAGCAGCACCGCACCTGCGGCAAGTCCTGAGCACACCGAATGCACCCACGCTCGCAATGAGGGGCAGTACTCCGACAGGTAGCCGGGCGGCAGCGCTTCGGGCAGTTGCCCTTCGATGTACGCCACCGCCTCAACCATCGCATCCGGCGCCGGGCGCTGAGCCAGCGCGAGGTCCGGCGAGGACGCGGGGGCGGCACGCTCCACGCCAGGCCGCGGGGTGCTGGCGCGGGTCACCCCCACCTCCCACACGCGCGACTGGCTCTCCTCAGGCGCGGCGATACGAAAGCGGGCCACCGGCAAGGCATCCATGACCTCATTGGCCAGAATGATGCCTGTGATCGGTGTCGACGGTGGCGCGTCCAACCACTTCAGGCGATCAAATAACTCAGGCGCAAGCGTTTGCGTCAGCCGCTCGCGCTGGCGTGCGCGCAGGTCCGCACTGGGCTCGATCACCAGATACTGCTGCGGCAGCGCCTGGCGCTCGGCCAGATGGGTCAGCACCGAGCCGGCGAGCGCGCCGGTCCCAGCGCCATACTCAAGCACGTCACCGCCGCCGCACTGCGCCAGCACCTGCTCACACTGGCGCGCGAGGCAGGCCCCAAACAATGGTGACACCTCCGGTGCCGTCACAAAGTCGCCCGCCGGTCCGAATTTGGTCGCACCCGCGGTGTAGTACCCAAGCTGTGGCGCGTAGAGCGCCAGCTGCATGTATTGCTCAAAATCGACAAAGCCGCCCACTGCGTCTATACGGGCCTCAATCAGCGCGCACAGACGAGCGCTGTGCGCCATCGCCTCCGCGTTGGGCACCGGTAGGGCAAGGCCACCGCGCGGGTCGCCGGTAGAAGCATCGTTGGAGGGATGATCAGACAATCCGAAGGCCCCTTTGGATGGTGTAGACTTGCGCCAAATTCACCGTCCGGGCACCGGCCAGTGTCCTGCCCGGGCGCATCAGGGACAAGCAGCGTTATGCAGGATAAACCAGCCGGACCGATGAACGAAGCATCGTCCAACACCCCCGGCAAGCCCCTTGGCACCATGCTGATCACTGGCGCCGCCAAACGCGTGGGTGCGCAGGTGGTACGCACCTGGCATCGCGAGGGCGGCAACGTGCTGTTCACCTACCGCGGCTCAGCCGATGATGCACGCACGCTGGCGGGCGAACTCAATGGTCTGCGCAAAAACTCCGTACGGGCCGTGCAGGCGGATATTCTAGATACGAAATGCCTGCCTGGCCTGGTGCAGCAAACGGTGGACACCTTCGGCTCGCTGGATCTGCTGCTGAACAACGCCTCCACGTTTTACCCCACACCACTGGGGGAAATAAACGAGGAGAACTGGGACGACCTGATCGGCACCAATCTGAAGGCGCCCCTGTTCCTGATTCAGGCGGCCGCACCACATTTGCGCGAGGCCCACGGCAGCTTGATTAACATGGTGGACATCCACGCCCGCAAGCCGCTAGCCCGGCACTTTGTGTATTGCGCGGCCAAGGCCGGGTTGTCGATGCTGACGATGGGCATGACGCGTGAACTGGGGCCGCAGGTGCGGGTGAACGCGATCGCGCCTGGGCCGATCATGTGGCCCGAGGTGGGTCAGCCCGAAGCGTTAAAACAGCAGATTGTGAATAACACCGCGCTAAAACGCAGCGGCGACCCTACCGATATCGCCTCACTGGTGCTGTATCTGGTACGCGATGCCACGTTTATCACGGGCCAGATTATTGCCGTAGACGGCGGGCGCAGCGTCGGCTGGTAATCGGCGACTTACTGACACCCTTGGCCGCGCTTAAAGCGGACGGCTCAGCGGCAGGTTAGTTCAGGCCATACGTGGAACGCTAGTAAGCGTTGCCGATTGACTCGTGCCATCCCCAACGGCGCGCCTGCTGTGCTTTCGCCTCGTGTTGCAAGCGTTGCTTGGCCAGCGAAGGCGGCACTGAGCAACTGCCGGTCTGCAGGTAATTAATCGCCTCGGCCAGCGCGCCCTCGGCCGGATCACCCAATGCGTGTGTCAGGTCATCGTCGGCCAAGCAATCCGGCTCGATGCCATCAAAGTAATCGCCTTCCCCATTGGCATTTACAATCTGGAAGGAGATAGGCCGCAAAATCTTGCCGCAAAACGAAAAGCCGTACTGCCCCACAGGCTTGCCGGTGGTCGTTTTTCCGATCAGCACCACGTCCATATACGGCTCCAGCGCGTTCAGCACCAGTTCGCTGGCCGAGGCGGTGCCGCCAGAGGTAATCACGATCAGCCGATTCAGATCCAGAGCATCCAGCTCATCGGCGTACAGTTCGGTAAAGTTCAGGCCGCTGTTGAACTGGTTATGCGTGAGTGAGTAAAAAGTCTGACCAGCGGTGGTCGCGCCGCCCAGCAAATTGCCTAGAAACTCTGCCACCGACAGCAAACCGCCGCCGTTGTAGCGCAAATCCAGAATCATCTCATCCACGCCGGCGGCATTAATGGTGGCGAACGCCTGTGCTAACGCATCGAATGCCGGATCAACAAAATCGCGAAACGCCAGATAGCCGGTCGCGACACCATCCACATCCAGCACAGTCACCGCAGGCACCGGCTCAATCGTCACCAGATCTTTGGTCAGCGTGGCCGCCACCTCATCACCGGCCAGCGTGCGAAACGACACATCCGCCTGCACGCCAATATCGTTAGCACCAAATGCAGCGCTGATACCCTGCCCAGCCAGAATGCTGGCGATGTCCTCACCATTAATACTCAGCAGCTCATCGCCACGCGCCATACCGGCTGCTGCCGCCGCGCCATCACCAAATGCCTGGGTGATAAACACGCGATTGTCCGCATCGGTGAACAGACCAATCCCCACACCAATAAACTGGCTGTCGGAGAAAAAAGCATCATCCGCAGCGGCATCACCAATAGAGCTGAAGCGGTCCAGGGACTGAAAACGCAGCGCCTCCAGCAGCTCCTCCGGCGAGGCGAAATCGTCCGGATTCACATCGGGCAGCGAGTCCACCCAAAAGTAGATATCCCGCATGGTGTCGTTGACGAACTTGTTCTGCTCGCTCACCGAGCAGGCGACCGGCGCGGGTACGTCGGTGACCGTAGTGATGGTGTCATCGCCCCCGCCGCAAGCGCTAAGGGTGGCGCCCGCCACGCCCAGCAGCAGCAACTTCAGGCAGCGGCGTTGTGTAGAGATTATGAACATGTCGGCCATCGCATTGTGACTGGTGTTTGTATTATAGAGCGATCCATCGGCGTTTTGGTTCTGACTACGTCGCGATCGCGCACCCGCCTGGCGTAATCCGGGCTGTTGTGGCCCCGGCACCATTGCATAAACCGGCTTATACGCTCGGCGCCTGCCCGGGGTCCAAATCCACCTCCACCGCCTGCATCGGGTGGGCGGACTGATCAAATGCCCGCCACAACTCGCGCATGCTCAAGTGCTCGGTGGGATGGATAAGATTCGGCGCCAGATCGGCCATAGGACGCAGAACGAACGCCGAATCCAGCAACTCGCTGCGGGGAATTTGCAAGTCAGCCTGATCGATCACCTGATCGCCGTACATAAGCACGTCCAGATCCAGCGTACGTGAGCTAAAGCGTGGTTGCAGCCGATTGCGCCCACACGCGTCCTCGATACTTAGCAACGTTGCGCGCACCGCTTGCGGGCTAGCATGCGCCCGCATCAACAAGACCAGATTAAAAAAATCGTCGCCTTCGAAACCCACGGGCCGGTTACGGTACACCGGCGAGAGCTGTAACGCGCCGTAGTAGCTGCGCAGCATCTGCAGCCCCTGAGCAAGCGATTGCTGCGGCGCAACGTTGCTACCCACCGAGACGAACACCGCCGGCACGGCTAATCCGCACGCTCGCGGGTAATTTGGACACCCACAGTGCGCGATCCGCGCACGGCGCCCGGTTTGGAGACCGACACCCGTACCCACGCGAGCCCGAAATCGCCCAGGATCATCTGTGCAATTCGCTCCGCCATCGTCTCGATCAGCTGAAAACTACTGCGCTCGACCAAGGAGATCACCTGCTTGGATACCGCTTTGTAGTTCACCGTGTCGTCGATCGCATCGGTGGCCGCAGCAGCCGCGATATCCCCCGGCATCTCCAGATCGATGCTGACAGTCTGCTTTACCTTCCGCTCCCAGTCATAGATACCGATGACGGTTTCTATCTCCAGCTCGCGGACAAAAATCATGTCTGACAAAGAATGCCTCCTCAGGGCGGGCTAAGTTGCTCAAGCGGCCAGCGCGCCCTGGCCTGAATCTGAGTGCCGCCGCGCTGCCCGGCCTGGAGTCTAAGCAGGCCTATGTGAGCAATCATGACGCCGTTATCGGTGCAGTACTCCGGACGCGGATAGTACACCTTAGCGCCATCATCGCGCGCACGTGCGCTCAGCGTTTCGCGCAACCGGCGGTTAGCACCTACACCGCCGGCGACGACCAGCCGACGCATGCCGCTCTCATCCAGCGCCCGCAGACATTTTGCTACCAGCGTGTCTACAACAGCGTCCTCGAAACCACGCGCGATATCTGCGCGAATCTGCATCTGTTCCTGCCCGGCGACCTCCTCATCCTCATCGCCCAGCGCCGGGTGGCCCAGATGATCGCGCGCCGCATACAGCGCCGCAGTTTTCAATCCGCTAAAGCTGAAATCCAGGCCTGGCCGGTTGAGCATGGGCCGGGGAAACTGAAATACACCGGGCTGTCCCTGTTGCGCCAGTCGTGCCAGTGCTGGCCCGCCGGGATAGCCCAAACCGAGTATTTTAGCTGTCTTATCAAAGGCCTCGCCTGCCGCATCGTCACGCGTCTCGCCCAGCAAACGGTATCGCCCCAGCCCCTCCACGGCCACCAGCATAGTGTGCCCGCCGGAGACCAGCAGCGCTACGAACGGGAAAGGTGGTGGCCCGGGCTCCAGCATGGGCGCCAACAGGTGCCCTTCCATGTGGTGCACGCCGATTACCGGTACCCCCCAGGCCAGCGCTAGCCCCTGTGCGACACTGGCCCCGACCAGCAAGGCGCCCACCAGGCCCGGGCCGGCGGTGTAGGCAATGCCATCAACTGCACCATCCACACCCGCCTCATCAAGCGTTTTTTCTATCAACGGCAGTAACTTAGCAATATGATCGCGCGATGCTAGCTCGGGCACTACCCCGCCGAAGCGGGCATGCAGGGCCACCTGACTATGCAGATTGTCGGCCAGCACGCCGCCTTCACTGTCGCAAACGGCCACGCCAGTCTCATCACATGAAGTTTCGATTCCTAATACGCGCACATACGCTCCTGATCACCCATAATTTTCCACCCGGACGCGACCTGAGCTCCAAACCGAGCAACATCGCGGAGGGTTCGCGTATTTTCTTTGCATTTTCCCCGCGACCTCACTAGAATTCCAGCGCTCAATTTGCTGCCTGCCCCGCGTTGCCTCTATACGAAGGTCGAGCGCTGGGTGGGTTTGCCTATGTACATACGAGTGAGGACTCCAATGCCCAGCGTTCGCGTACGCGAAAACGAACACTTCGACGCCGCCCTGCGGCGCTTTAAACGCTCCTGTGAGAAGGCCGGCATTCTGACCGAATTGCGCCGCCGGGAGTATTATGAGAAGCCCACGCAGGAGCGCAAGCGCAAAAAAGCGGCGGCGGTAAAACGCCACGCCAAGCGCATAGCGCGCGACGTTTCCCGTCGCACGCGTCTGTACTAGTCCGAAGCAGCTCCCAAGCGGCGGACCGTTCGCGTCCGCTAGCGGCGCGCCGGACCGCCTGTGGCCCAGGCTTGACCAGCGACCTATGATCGCCGCGACAATCGCTGTCTATACGCTATGATCAGCCAGGCTCCGGCGAGCTTGGCCTTTTGACCTTTGATGGTGTGACATGAGCATCTCTGAGCAGCTACGAGAAAATATCAAAACCGCGATGCGGGCGGGCGATAAAGAGCGCTTGCGCGTACTGCGCATGGCCTCTGCCGCCATCAAACAGCGCGAAGTGGACGAGCGCATCACCCTGGATGACGCGCAGATCCTGGGCGTGCTGGAGAAGATGATCAAACAGCGGCGCGATTCGGTCGAGCAGTTCACCAAGGGTGGCCGAGACGACCTGGTGGCGATTGAGACTGCCGAAATCGAAGTGCTACAGGACTACCTGCCGCAGCCACTGAGCGACACCGAGGTGGACGCGCTGATTGAGGATTCCATCGCGCAGACTGGTGCTGAGGGGATGCGCGACATGGGCAAAGTCATGGCCGCAATCAAGGCCCAGGCCGCCGGCCGCGTAGACATGGGTAAGGTCAGCGGTAAAATCAAGGCTCGCCTTACCGGTTAGTCAAAAGGAAACCGCTTGGCTGGCCGTATCCCGCAGCATTTTATTGATGACCTGATCTCCCGCTCGGATATCGTTGAGGTTATCCAACGGCGGGTGCCACTCAAGCGCGCGGGGCGCGAATATCACGCCTGCTGCCCGTTTCACGAAGAAAAAACGCCATCTTTCACGGTGAGCCCTAATAAGCAGTTCTACCACTGCTTTGGTTGCGGCGAGCACGGCACTGCGCTTGGCTTTCTGATGCAGCATGATCACATGGGCTTTGTGGAGGCGGTGGAAGAGCTAGCCGCCTTGGCCGGCATGGAAGTGCCTCGCGAACAGGGCGCCGAAGAACCCCCGAACGAGCTGTACGAAGTGATGCACGAGGCCAACGCCCTGTACCGGCGAGCGCTGTCGGGGAACCCGGCCGCGCAACGCTACGTAGCGGGCCGTGGTCTGGATCAGAACACGGTCGAGCGCTTTAACATCGGCTATGCACCGCAAGGCTGGGACCGCCAGCTAAAGGCACTACACAAGGGCAACCAGCACAAGCGGCTGCAGGCGTTGGTCGAGGCCGGCATTGTGATTGAGCGCCAAGGTGATGATGGCGAGGTGCGCCACTACGACCGCTTTCGCGAGCGCATTATGTTCCCGATCCGCGATGCGCGCGGGCGCATTATCGCCTTCGGGGGACGGGTGCTCGGCAAAGGCGGCGAGCGTGATGCCAAATACCTGAACTCCCCAGAGACCCCACTTTTTCACAAGGGCCGCGAGCTTTACGGCCTTTATGAGATGCGCCAGGCCCTGCGCGAGATCCCCAGAGTGATGGTGGTGGAGGGCTACATGGATGTGGTCGCCTTGGCGCAGCACGGCATCGACTGGGCTGTCGCCACGCTGGGCACCGCGACCACGGCGGAACATTTGAAAAAGCTGTTTCGGATAACGCCCGAGGTGGTGTTCTGCTTTGACGGCGACCGCGCGGGCCGCGCCGCAGCTTGGCGCGCGCTGAACAACGCACTGCCCATCGTGGAGGGTGGACGCAACCTGCGGTTTTTGTTTCTACCGGACGGGCATGACCCCGACTCGATGGTACGCGAGGAAGGAGCCGAGGCCTTTACCGGACGCCTGGGCAAGGCACTCAATCTGTCCAGCTTTATGATCGCGCACCTGTCCGAAGGGCACGACATGCAGTCGATTGAAGCGCGCGCCGCGGTCGCTGAGCTCGCCCGGCCGCTGATTGCCAAAACCAATGCCGGTGTTTACCGTGAGCTGCTGATCGAGCAACTGGCACAAGTGGTGAAACTGCCGCGCGAGCAACTCGACCCGCTGATGCCATCTGCAAGCGCCAGCCAGAGCCCGCCGCCGCCCCAACGCCCGGCGCTGCCACGGCGCAAACCCGGCGGGCGCGAGACTCTGGTCCGGCGCGCGATCCGGCTAGTTCTGAACCACCCGGTGATTGCGCAAACCGTCGGCAGTACCGACAGCATTGCCTCAATCCCCGAGAAAGGCGCAACTTTATTGGCAGACCTTATTGAAGATGCGGCAAAGCATCCCAATATATCGACGGCTGGGCTGATCGAGCGCTGGCGCGAGCATGAATATGGCCGCTTTCTGGGCCAGCTGATAGCTACGCAGGACAGCGATCTCCTCAGCGACCCTGAGACGGCCCAACGCGAGTTGCACGCATGCATCGACGACATGCATAGGCAGGCATCGGAACGGCGTGAACAGGAGCTACTCTCGCGGGCGGAGGCGCTGACCGACGACGAGAAGGGTGAGTTGCAGCGGATTCTGGCAGCGCGAAAGCGCGGTCGATGATAATGTCGCCCGCTAAACCTTTTAGGCACTGTACGCTTGCACAGCATGGACAGAGACTGGTGCGGCGCAGATGCCTAAAATGACGTAAGCAATTTCTGCGCCAGATGCCTGTTTTTTTACGCAAAAATGGCGGCGTCAACGAGCGACTCTCTATTTCGTTGACTATATTTAACTTAAATCTCTTTTTATGCCTGTTTCGTCGGTTTTTTACTATGGAACACTAGTTCCCGGCCGACTATACTGGTGAGTTTACATGACATTAATATCATTGGGCGGACTACACCTTGAGCGAAAAACCCGCGTTCACACCGACTGACCGGCAGTC
>CBDUQI010000017.1:0-45356 GCA_965369325.1 uncultured Gammaproteobacteria bacterium | reverse complement strand
TATCAATACCGGAGTCGCCGTTACCGATCGCCGCAGTACCCGCGGCATCGGTCCCAATCAGATTGCCCTGGATGAAATTATTGTTTGAACCGGCGTCGACAATCGCAATACCGGAGAAGCCGTTACCCGACACCAAATTACCCACACCGGAGCCGCCTATGTGGTTGCCGCTCGCGTTGACGATGCGAATCCCCAACTGACTATTGCCCAGATCAGCGTTTCCCGCCACATTGGTACCGATGTAGCTTGATTCAATACGGTTGTTGTCGCTGGTAATCTCGATGCCATTGCCCTGGAAACGGTTGATCACCAGACCGCTTACTGTCGTCCCATCGCCCGTGATCGATAGCCCCGTCGTCCCAGTGCCAGCGGATGCGCCGTTCAGCTCAATGATGGGAGTGCCGCTGTAGTCCGTGTCGGTGGTGCCATCGATAGTGACAGCTTCAGTAATTCCGGGCAGCCCGCCCGAGCCCACCACAATGGTGTGCGCCCCGTTAACCAGCGCGTCAGTGATCTCGAAATGGATCTGGTCAGCGCCAGCCAGCGCATTGGCCTCCATGATAGCGGCGCGCAACGACGTATCACCAGAGGCATCCAGCGCCAAACCGTCGCCAGGGTTGGCATCAACAGTATCGTTTAGTGTGTTAACGGTAAACGTCGCCAGTGTGCCGAACCAACCGCTTTGAATCTGCTCGCTGAAGGCAACATCACTGCCAATGCTACCCAGCGTATATTCCAACTCCCAGTCTCCGTCGAGCAGCGCCTGACCGGTGATGTCGACGCTTGCGGCGACATCCGCTTGCGTCAGTGCGCTAAGGCGCCCGACCAATGCCTGGCCGGTGTCGCTCGCCGCAAGATCGCAGCCATAGATGAGCAGATCGGCGTCATCGCCCAACGCAGCCGACCAAGCACCAATGCTCTCGCTATAGTCTTCTATGCTTGTGCTGTCGAGTCGTGCGTCGCCCAGCGCAATGCTACCGTCGCCGCCGTGGGAAACAATGTGGACCGCATCGATATCACTATAACCGGCAAGTAACGCGGTGATTGCCTGTACGCCATCGGCATCGGAGGCCAGTACGTATACTTCGTAGTGAACATCGCCACCGCTCCGGCCTTCGAAATCCGCGACCAATTCCTCGTAACCGTCGACGCCCGCGTCAATGACAACCAGTTCGTGACGCACGTAGTCGGCCGAGTCCGTTATCGTCTCCGGCAGCACGGGTTCGCCAAGACTATCGGCAATGCTCTGAAGGCCCAGCAGCGCGTCAAGATCCAGAGCGCCAGGTAACGCCGAGCGCGGATCCGCGCCCGGGTCCGGCTCATCGCGTACCGTCAGGTAATCGCCTAGCTGGCTGTGCGCTGGGTCGGGTTGTGCATCCGTTGCCCAGGCAGGAACAAGTCCGGCCAACCAGTCCGCCGCGAGCAGCAAGCGCGGTTCGAGCAGCTCAACCCGGTAAGCGTGTTCTGATGATTTACGGTGTCGCATCCCTGCCATACGCTGCGCTATTTGGGCGCCAGTTTGCGACGGTGCGCTGCCAGTACCCGGGGTCCAGCCACTTGGCCAGACCCTTTCGACCGTGCGCAGATGGTTAGGACGACGTTCACCTTGCAGCCGTACGCAGGGCCGCGCACGCATCCGGCTGTGTCACGGCTGTGCCGACTTCGCGCTTCAGCGCAGCGAGTGCGACATCTGGCTCTGTTTGTTCGGGCAAGCGCACCTCTACTCGCCAAGCACTGCGCGTGCGCATGCGCGGCAGCACCTCGGCGTCGAAGCCGAGGGCTGCGAGCGTTGAACGTCGCCGCTCGGCCGAGCGCGGGCCATTGTAGGTACCAAGGGCGATCCGCCCCGCGTAGTCACCTCTGCCCATGATGGCCAGATCCACCACACCTGCTTCGTGGAAACGGGCGGCCAAGGCGTCGAGTTGCGGTTGTGACGCCGGCTTTGTGACGACTATGTAGCCAATCACGCGGTGAGCATCGATTTCCGCAAGCGCCACTCGCGCACCCAGACGCTGCGCTGCGCTCGCCAGGTCCTGCGCCTGTTTTTCGAACTCGTGCGGACCAAAGGCCAGACAGATCCCTGGCACGCGGATATGCGGGGCAGGAGCCGGCTCGGCGGCGCTCGCGGCGCTCGAATCTCCTGCCTCGGCGAGTCTGGGCTTCGCCTGGTCGCCGTGCCGCCCGCTGATCAGAACCGTCGATTCAACGGCACGCGACTCGGTCGGCGTCGGTTCGTGTGTCTTCACTTGAGATAGCGCCAGCAGTCGGCCAGTACACTTGATCCCGGCGGGTAGTTCGAGACCCGGATTAGGCAATGAAAGCTGAATACCGAACGTGCCGCTGCCAGCGTCGGCCACGGCATCGACGGCACTAACAGTGGCAATACGTTCACGCCCCAAATCGGTCTCTGGACTGACGGCGACCTGCATGCCTTCGCGTACAATGCCGAACAGCGCCAGCGGGGCAATTACCTCTACACGTAGTGGATCGAGCCTTGCAATACGGGCGATAGGCTGGGATTCAACGTACTCGCCCACCCGTTTGTTAAGTTGCAACACCACCCCGTCAATCGGGCTTACAATCGTCTTGAGCGCGAGCACCGCGTCGGCACGACGCTGATCCAGTACCGCTTCACGGCGCCGGTCCTGTGCCAGGCGCACCCGGAGCTGTGCAGCCTCGGCTGCTCTTTCGGCATCATCCATACTCTGAGGAGATACTGCTTGGCGAACCTGCAAGGTGTGCAACCGGTTGCGATGTTGTGTTTCGTAGCCATGTTCGACACGACGCAACTCTATCTCGGTATCGGATGAGGCGCGTGCGTGCGCTAATGCGACGGTGGCTCGCTCGACGCTGGATTCAAGCCTCGCGATCGCCTGACCGGCTTTGACGCGCTGGCTGCGTCGAACATTGATATGCTCGACGACGCCGGGCACCGGGCTGCCCAGCTCCACCTGCTCGTCTGGAAGAATGACGCAGTTCAGCGTCTCGCTCGCAGCCGACGCGAGGGGCACAAGACCTGTTAGCACAATAGCAACAACAACGCGCATGGAATGCCCTAGCTGCGATACAAATCCGCCAAGGCGGAGGGCCCCAGCGAAGAGTTTATCGGCGGCGATTCCTAAATCTTCAGGATCGAAGTATCGCTCGTGGCGTTGGCTGGATTATGTTGACCCCGTATTGGCTCTACACACCGAGGTGCGCCAATAACAGTTGGCGAGTCGTCCGGTGCAGTTGATCGCCAAGCGTCGCACCCTGGTGCTCGAAGCGCAGATAGACCCGAGTGCCGACGGCGAGGCGAGGCGCATCGGCGCGAAGCACTACCTCGAGCACAAAAACGCTATCGGCCGGCGTATGTCCGGACGGATCAGCGCCGTCGATTGGTATTCGTCCGCCGCCGCTTGCCCCAAGAGCGGCGCTCGGCAGCTCACGTACGGCCGACGGTGTCACCGAACCAATCTGTCCGGTCAAAGTGCGCTCGAGAAACCCCGGAATTTTGATTCGAACAGTTCGCGTACCTTCACGCACCAGGTCAATCTCGCCCTGACTTACCGCAACACGCACTATCTGGGGCCGCTCATCGGCAACATAGCCGAGCAATTCACCCTCGTGTACATAGCGCCCCTGAAGACGCCTTGCATCGGGTACCACCAGAGTTCCGGTGAGCGGACTGCGCACGGACAAATCACTTGCGCGACTGCGCGCATTGTCCAGCGAAGCCTGGGCCTGCTTGAGTTGTTGGCGCAGTATCGCTATCCGCGCGCGGTCGTGGAAAAGCGCCGCATCGTAGCGCGCCTGGTGTTCTTCGAGACCGCGTTCCAGAACGGCCGCTTCCGACTGCAGCGCTGCGCCATCCAAGGTAAATAATGTGTCACCGGCTTCGACATGCGTGCCGCGTTGTGCGACCTGCTGGCTCACAAATCCATCGGCACTTGCGCGCACTTGCGCGCGCTCAGGCAACCACACCACGCCCTCGGCGTAGGTCCACGCCGGCAGCGGGATGGTAGCCGCGCCGAGTAGTACAAGCACCAATGGCACGCCCAGAACTAACGTGGCGCGGCGTCGGTGCCCCACCAGCACCGGCGCTCCCACCAAACCTTTAATACCTCGCATCACAGGCAGCAGCGCCTGCGTGATGGCGAGCCAGATACAAAGTACCACGCCGACGACGGGAAACCGCTGGGCGACGAACAACCCAATCGCGGCGAGGATCCCAACACGGTAAATGGCTGAGGTGATACCGTAGCCAATGAACCAGCGGTTTTCTCCGGCTGCGCTTACTGGCGATTGCGCGCCGGGCGCGCCGAAAAGATAGCGTTGCACGAGGTAGCCAAGGTAGCGTGTCGAGCGCGCACCGAGGTTAGGAATCTCAATCGCGTCGCAAAGTACATAGTATCCGTCGAATCGCAACAACGGGTTGCCGTTAAATAGCAATGTCGAAATCCCGGCCACAAGCAGAACATTAAACGCAAAATCGCGTACCAGACCGGGCTCCACCGCAAGCCAAACTGCTAACGCAACTACGGAGAGAAACATCTCGACCATGATGCCGGCGGCGCCCACCACAATGCGGCGTGACTTTTCGGGGAAAGCGCTCGACGCCGAAGCGTCAACGTACGGCACTGGCAAAAACACCAGAAACATCACGCCCATCTCATGTACTTCGCCACCGAAAACGCGGGTAGCGAAGGCGTGCCCGCACTCATGCAGCGTCTTCACGATTAGGTATGCGGCGACCATCATGCCCAAGTTATGGGCGCTGAGCACATTGCTCGACAGACCGGCCGCAATGTCCGCCCAATTTGTCACCATCAACCACAGCCCTACCAGCACGGTTGCGAGCCAGACGACAAAACCGGCCCGCGTAAGTAGTGGCTTGACGATCGGTAGCCGGCGATCCAACCACGACTGGGGATCAACCAGCGCAATACGCTGCGACACCGGGCTTGCTAGCAGGCTGCGCCAGCGCATACTGTCGTGGCGCCGCTGACGCGCTGCAAGCTGACGGGCGTCGTTCAGCTGCGGACACTCGAGAAACTCTGTCCCGTGAAGATCGCACAGCACCTGAATGACACTGTCCTGCGTAGGGCCTGTGTCGCCGAGATTCTGAGCTAGCGCCTGCTGAATTTCCTCGAGCGTGCGATCACCGTTCATCAGGCCGACTATCCGCCAAGCACCTTCGCCTAGTCTCACATGCCGACCCGACGTACTGTCCTGGACCACGTACCACGGCACACCGCGATAGCAGTGCCGGTAGACGAATGCATCGGCGGCCAGCCGCGGTCTCAAGGCAGCGATCCGGCTCCAATCGAGCGAGGAAGCACTGCTGTCTTTGATGGTCACGCGACCGGGCTCCAGGCCCACCACCATAGTTGTACACGCTCGACAAAGCGATGGGCCCATATCCACAGCAGGCGCGCGCGACCGGCCTCAACCCGCACCACGCCCTTCATACCTGGACGCAGATTGGCGGACTCGCCGACAAGCGTTGTCTCCACCTCAAGCACATTGCGCCCGTCAGCGCTTCTTGCCATACCGTTAGTGCGTTCCACGCGTACATCAAACCGTTCTCGTGGCAACGCGGCGAGCATCAATTGGCCCTGGGCACCCGTCTGGATAGCTGGCACATCACCCTCTTCGACTTCCAGTATTACCCGAAAGCCTTCCAGCGGTGCGAGGCGAAACAACAGGTCGCCTCGGGAGACTGGACTGCCGAGAGACTGGCTAAGGTCTCCGCTCACGATGAGTCCGTCGAATGGCGCGACGATGCGTGTTCGGCTCAGTTCGCCCTCAACCAGTGCCAGCTGCGACTCTGCCTGTTTGATCTGTGCGGCGAGCACACGGGTGCCACCGTGATCGAGGGCGCCAAGCGCACGGTTGTATTCGTTGGTCAGTTCATCCCGCTGGCCTTCGAGGCGGCCACGCTCGAGCCTCAGCGGCCTGTCATCCAGCATCGCGAGTATCTCGCCGGCCCGCACCCGAGTACCCGCCCGCACCCGTGCCTCAGCGACAAAGCCATTGGTGGGCGCCACCAGGTCGCGCTCGATAGCGCCCTCAAGCACAGCCGGCGCAGATACCTGGTATGTACCGGTCGCAAAGTTAAGAAATACAAACAGACCGACGAGACCCAGCGCCATCGTCTTGAGTCGCAGGTTGCCTGCGCCGACCAGTCGGCCGGCAAACCCGGACACGATAGCGCTGGCGCGAGACAGAACACCTTGCTCTGCGAGCCGCCGCGCCTCGAGCGCAGGGCCAAGAATACGCGCAAGCTCTTCGAGTCGCCCAATTTCTGCCTGGTCAAATGATCCACTGCGGGGCCTCGAGAGACTTAGGCCGCCGGTGATCTTGCCATCCGCGCGCAGGAGCACTGTGCACGTACACCTTTCGTGTCGCACCATGCGCTCATGAGCATCGGTAACGAGCGGTGGGGCTGCCAGGGGCGCCGGAAAGACGACCGTGGCACTTTGATCCAACGCTTCCTCCAAAGCATGTTCGATGGCTCGGACCGCGTCGCTGCGCCTGTCGAACACGGCGCGCCCGGACATTGCGACCAAACGCATCATGTTGCGGTCGAGTAAGCCAATAGCAGCGCTGTCCGCTTCGTATTCCCGCGCAAGCGCCGTGGCTGCCGCAGCCGTTGCCGCTGAAAGTTTCTGAGGTTCGAGCGCTGCACCAACTACGTTAAGCGCCGGATGCCCGGGCCGGTCGTGTCGGGTCAGGTCCTGGTCGGCCAGGAACGTCGGCCACGCACTTCCCCAAAGCATGAGCCGGGTAATGACCGGAACCTGCGACTCATCGATGCCGCCCACCTCGACAGCGACAGCGCCACAGACCCCACCGCCACGACGTAACGGGCACGCAACGATCCATGTTGGCGTGTCGCTGGCGCCTCCCGCTGGGTCGTTCTTGCGAACCTCCGCGCTCTCGCTGGCGATTGCCGCCTCCAGAACTGAGAGCACGGCCTGTTGCACATCGATGCTCTCGGGCCAGCTTTCCAATGTGCCAAATGTTCCGTCCGCGCCTTTACCTGCAGCGAACACTGCGTGGCGCACACCCGGAATCATCTGGCACTGAAGAGTCAACCAGGGCTTTGCTATTGCTCTGTTCATTGGGCCTGTCATGAAAATCACCGGCAACTCGGGATTGTCCGGCAGCACTCATTTATCGGCAGGAAAGGCGCTATCTGTTGTGGTTTTGGATGCCAACGATCCGCAAAAGGCACTCGGACTTGTCACAGTCCGCCACGCCACGGATGTCATTGAAGGTGATCTTAGGTTATCGCGAAATACGCTATGTGACTGTTATTTCTTGTGTTATTCTACGGTTACTTAAAAGTGAAACGAGCGTATTTTTGCGTTCGGGTGGCAGGGGTAGGAAGCTCGAATCTTCTCACCCCGACAAAGTTGTGCTGGACTTTCATCGCTTAGAAACTACCCAATGGTCAGGCCCGTGTTCGCGCTCACACGTCGGTTAGCGCTATTGTCGCTATGGACGGGTGAAATATTTCAAAACAGGGCGCCAAGGTAGTGGGCGAGCCCGTGATCGGAGAACTCATGAAACCAAACTTATTGGCGCCAGTATTAGGCGGCGCTATTGGCGTATGTGCGTTGGCCCAAGTTGCATTAGCGATGGAGCCCGAGGAAATTGTAGTCACCTCCACCCGCCTGGAGCAGACGACGATGCGCTCGCCGGTGGCGGTCACCACCGTGGGTGCCGAGGACATCCGCGAAGCCCGCCAGCAACTGGGCCTGGATGAGTCCCTGTCGCGCGTACCGGGGGTCTTCTTTCAAAACCGGTATAACTTTGCTCAGGATCTGCGGATCTCCATTCGTGGGTTCGGCGCACGTTCGGCGTTCGGTATTCGCGGTATCAAATTATTCGTCGACGGTTTTCCGGCCACCACGCCTGACGGACAGGGTGGGATCGATGACATCGATCTGGGTTCTACCGAGCGGGTGGAGGTCATCCGCGGGCCCGCTTCGGCACTGTACGGCTCCGCGGCCGGCGGCGTGATCAGCCTCTACACCGAAGACGGACCGGCGCAACCGTACATATCGGCGCGCGCATCGTTCGGCGAATACGCGTCGCAGAAACATCAGCTCAAGGCGGCCGGCACGACCGGCAAGCTTGGCTATCTCGCCAGCGTGACCGACATCGATGTAGAAGGCTATCGGGGCCACTCGCGCAACGAGAGCACGTTGTTTAACAGCAAGTTCACGTACGACTTAGACGAGTCGATGAGGCTGACCGCGGTGCTGTCCGGCGTCGACTCGCCGTTGGCGCAGGACGCTGGCGCCCTTAACGCCGGTGAAGTGGAAGCGGACCGCGCACAAGGGCGTGCGCGCAACATCCAGTTTGATGCCGGCGAGAGCGTCGAGCAACAGCGTTTGGGTCTAGCCCTGAGCAAAGTGTTTGATCAGAACCATCAGCTTGTCGTTCGCGCATATGGCCTCGGTCGCGATTTCGCGACGCGCTTGCCGTTCGAAGGCTCGATCGAGGAAAGCAACGGCGGGCAGGTCGCGTTCGACCGCCGCTTCGTTGGCTTGAGCGCGCAGTATGCTTACGAGGGAACCTTGTTCGGCCGTGCGCACCGGTGGATCACCGGCATCGACGTCGACTCGCAGGAGGACGACCGGCAACGTTGGGTAAACAACGACGGCCTGCGTGGCGAGCTGACCTTCGATCAGGTGGAGACGGTGGAGAGTATCGGTGTCTTCGCGCAGAGCGAGTTCGCGCTGAGCGACCGCCTGCTGCTCACGCTGGGGGCGCGCTACGACTCCATCGAGTATGAAGTGGACGATCGCTTTACCCTGAACGCCAGCGGTGAGGATTCCGGCGCGGTGCAGTTCGAGGAACTCACGCCGATGATGGGCCTGGTGTACAGCCCGAGCGAATCAGTCAACGTGTACGCCAATGTGTCCACCTCGTTTGAGACGCCCACCACCACCGAATTTGCCAACCCAGATGGCGGCGGCTTCAATCAGGGCCTGCAGCCGCAGGAAGCGACCAACTATGAAATAGGGCTCAAGGGCGAGCACAACAATCGCCTGCGTTACGAAGTGGCCTTGTTCAGCATCGACGTTAGCGACGAGTTGATCCCGTTTGAGCAGGACGGGCGGACGTTCTTCGAAAACGCCGGCGATTCTACCCGCAAGGGCTTGGAGCTGGCGCTGTTAGGCTCGATCACCGACACACTTACCGCGACGCTTTCCTACACTTACTCAGATTTTACGTTCGATCGCTTTCGCACACGCGATGGGGATGTGTTCGACAACAACGCGCTGCCAGGCCTGCCCGAAAACCAACTCTTTGTTGAACTGGCCTATCGTCATCCGAGTGGTTTTTTCGCGACCTGGGATCTGCTGAACGTGGGCGAATTTTTTGCGGACAACGCCAACTCGGACGGGGCCAAAATCAGTCGCTCGTCGGTCGCCAATCTGCGCCTCGGCGCTGACTTCAATCTGGGCCAACTTAAGCTCAGCCCGTTTCTGGGCGTGAACAATCTTTTCGACGAGCTGTACTTTACCAATGTGCGTCTGAACGGAGGTTTTAGCCGCTACTTTGAGCCGGCCCCGGAGACGAACGTTTACGGTGGCCTCACCCTACGCCACGAGTTCGGTCGCGCCCGTTAGCGTTCGTTAACCTAATTTTCGGGATCCATAGGCCCCGCGTGAATCACCGTATCGCGCCGGCGGCCTGCAACCTTCGGACAACATCATCGTGCCCTGCGAGTCTCGCCTGACGCAACGCGGTACGGAACTCTCCCCGATCTGCGGGTGCTCGAATGTTCGGATCGGCGCCCGCGCTTAACAGGTAATCGACGATCTCGGATTCGCCCGCCCAGGCGGCGCCTATCAGCGCATTCTCGTCGCCGCGAACAATCTTATTGATATCGGCACCTGCGTGCAGCAGAAGCGCCACTGCGTCAGCGTGACCGTTCCTAGCGGCTTGGATGAGCGGGCTGCCGTCACCCTCCACTGACGCGTTAACATCAGCGCCGGCTTCAATCATTTTCTGCAGCAGCGCCATGTCCCCGCGCTGTGCGGCTATGGTTATTGCGTTGCCGTCGCCCTGAATACCGTTATCAGCTCGAGCGCCCGCCAACATCAGCGCTTCCACAGCAGAAGCATTCGCGGACCTTGCCGCGGCAATGAGTGCATTGCCATCACCTCGAACATTCAGATTCGGATCCGCCCCAAGACTCAACATTCGCTTGATTGCCTCGACGTTATTCGCTCTTGCAGCGGAAATTAGCGGGCTCCCAGAACCTCGCACGGCTTTGTTGACATCCGCTCCTCGGTCGATCAGTAACATGGCCACATCAAAATGATCCTGATCAACCGCCTCTATCAAAGCCGTCGCATCACCGCGCACAACACGATCGACGGGTGCACCTGCATCAAGCAATGTTCTTACGATATCAAGATGACCTGCTCTTGCAGCGGTGGTAAGAGCAGATCGCTGAAGTTCGGGACGATCGCCGCGGTTGTCCGATGTTTCATTGACGTCTGCATCGGCTTTCAACAAGCGAATAACAGCGCTGTGGTCGCCTTGAGCTGCCGCACGGATAAGCGGGGTTGAAAGCGCCCCTGGAGACGCAATAGATGCTTCGTCCGCGCCATCGTGGGGCGCGGCGACCAGTTGCACTGAGCCGATGAGCACCGCGGTTACCGAGACAGCGGATAAGAGTGCGTATTTTCTGACCTGACTAAAAGGCATTCTGTGTTCTCCGCAATTCAGTATTGAGTGCACACGACGGCTCAAGGAGCTTTGACCCACTATAGTAGTGGCCGCAACAGGCAACCCGACGCCGCGTGTTTTTTGGGTAAGAGTGACAAGTTGTTCGGCGTAATCCTCTGGCACTGCACCGGCGATCAGTACGCGGTCGTCCGCGGCGAGTTCCGCCTCGAGGACCAGATACCGCAGCGCAACCCAGACCAGCGGATTAAACCAGTACACCGCGCAGATCAGGCGGGCGATGATTTGCACCAGCCAGTCCTTTCTGTCGACGTGCGCCAACTCATGGCGCACCGCACTTGTTATGTTCTGCTCGCGCCAGGAAGCGGCTTCCGCCGGCATTAACACAACTGGCCTAACAACGCCCCAGGTCAGTGGTGTTTCTAAGTCATTTGTGATTAGCAGGCGAGCTGCGTTTATGTCCTGCTCAGCAATCAGCGATTGCCAGGAGTCGTGGTGGATGTCACTTGATCTCCGGCTAATCCACCAAATTCGCGCAATCCCCACCAACAGGTGAACAAGTATCGCGGCGGCACCCATTAGGTAGATCACCAATAAGACATCGAATGTTGTTTTCGGTTTGTTCACAGATATCAAATCTGAATTTGCAGACGTGCTCGACACGGCGGCATCCGAGGCCTGGTAAATTGCCTTTCGAGGCGTTGAGTGCGGTTGTTGATCCCGCTTGACGAGGGTGGTTGGCTCGGAAAGCATCGGCACCGGTAACGGCGGCAAGAAATACGCGATAACGGGCAACAACAGCATTGCGATAAGGGTCGCTCCCAGCACCAGGTGGCGAGCACTGGCGGCCGAGCGACGCAGCGCGAGCCATAGCAATAAGCCCAGCGCCATCACGATGGTGCTCTTGATAACCAACATTGCCAGAGCAGCGGAACTGGTTGGCGCTGTTAGGATGCTGAGCAGATCTGCGATCATGTTTGCCTCCGTTGCCTGGCGCTGCGAATCGCCGCCTCGAGTTCCTTCAGATCCTCATCCGTTAGCTTGCCACTGGATTGTTCCACCATGCCGGTGACCGCATTCGCAAGCGAACCATCGTAAAAGACACGCACCATTCTCAACAACGCAGATTCCTGAGCTTCCTCACGTGGAATGCTCGGCAAATAGACATAACGGAGGTCTCGCGCGACGTGCCTGATCAGGCCTTTTTTCTCGAGCCTGGCGAGCAATGCCCGCGCGGCTGAATTGCTGGGCGGGTCCGGCAAACGTTCACGGACTTCCTGCGCGGTGGCCTCGCGCATCTCGAACAGGATATCCATGATTTCTCGCTCGCGGCGGCTTAGTTTCTGGAGCTTAGTGATCATGAGCTCAAATATTAGCAAGATGCTACAAATTTAGCAACTAGCTATGAAATTAGCAGGACTGCCTGCGCCCCCGGTGGTGCCCATTTGCTTACTTCTGTTTTTGGTAGTATGTTGAGTACTGACAGCGCTGTCATTTTGGAGGCGCGCCCTATGGGTCAGGTGCTTAAATTGCCTGGCTATAACAAGGCCTGGGAAGAAACGGGCTTGGACTAAGTACAAGGGGATAACCATGCTTACTCATTTTCGCGCGCCCGTGATGGCCGCCAGTCTCATGCTTTTTTCAGCTGGCGCTATCGCCAGCGGTACAACCATCGAGCTCGCCAACAACGGCGGTTTCGAATCGGGCGACTTCAGTGGCTGGACGCAGTTTGAAAACGGTGGTGTGCAGTCAATAAGCACTGCCAACCCGTCGAGCGGCACCTACTCTGCCAATTTGGTCGCCAACGGCCTACCCATTAACTCGCTCATCAAGAACGCCAACATTGGTATCGGCCTGGTAAACCCGGGTGATGAGGTCACCATCTCCTTCGACATGCGTGGCACCACCGCGATTGGTGGCCTGGTGTTTGCAGAGTTCTTTTCAGAAGTCGATGGCGGCGGTACCTCGTCTGCCGAAATTCTTGGCGGTGGTCCGTTGTTCGCGGCCGCAGATCCGCAAGAGTGGACCACTTATATGTTCACCACCTTTGCCGGCTCCGATGTGTCCGGAGGCATCACTTTGCAGCTGGGCGCTGTATGTGGTGCGAACAATGATTGTGTTTCGGATGTGTACTTCGACAATATCTCAGTGTCGATTGCTGCCGCCGTGCCGGTTCCGGCTGCCGTGTGGCTGTTCGGTTCAGCATTGGGTCTGCTCGGCTTTGGCAAGCGTCGCAAAGCCTGATCGGCTCAAATACGTTTAAAAAACCCGGCCTGGCGCCGGGTTTTTTTTCGCCTGATTCGCGCACGTCCAGGAACAAGCACATTAGTCTAATACCATTCCGCGCATAGCGAGTACCGTGTTTCTGCCCGCGAAAGAATAACGTTGAGTATGCCAACGCGCTTACGCGCTGCCGAGCCATCAATCAGCCAGATAGCATCCGAAGTCGGGATTCAGGAGGCGCACGGAAACCCAGATGTGAATCTGGTGGATGTGTATCCGGACGGGCGCGTTTAACATCCAGACCAAGTGCACTTCGCACCGCCCAGCTTTCCTACCTGACGCTTCCGGTCATCGCGCCTGAATTGACCATCGGTTTCGCCTGCTACACTGTTGGTAGTCGCAGCATTACTGGCGCACAAGACAACAACGCAAAGGCTGCCCCGCGCAGCAACACTTGCGGAAGAGGGACAACATGATGCACACCACAATATTCAGCACCCACGCGAGTACTCGCCTCGCCCGACTTGGCGCATTGCTCATTTGCGTTTTCACAATGGCATTCGGCCCGGCTGCCTATGGCGGATCGGCAGACCTGACCCGCGACGGCACCGTCGACCTGGCCGACATGATGGCGATGAAGCGTGTGTTCTTCTCCAACGATGCGCAGGCGGACCTCAACGCTGATGGCATCGTGGACTTTGCCGATCTGGCGCTGCTGCAAGAAGCTGCCGGCATGCAGAGCAAGCAGCAGGTGCAGGCCCGTGATCCCAACGCATTCGGCGTGTCACTCCAGCCCGGGATCATCGGGCCGGAGCAACTGGGCGAGGTCATCACACTGGAGGTGATTTACAACGGCGTCGGCAACCCGATTCTGGGCGGTGGTTTTGTGATCAGCTGGAACGGGCTGTTGCTCGAGTATGTACCGGACAGTTTTCAGTACGTGCTGACCGATATCATAGGGCAGACATGCGACCTCCCCACTTCGCAGTGCATCGTACTGGACCCGCCTGCCGTGGTGCCCGACGGCGGACTGATTCAGGCCGCTGCCGGTGACTTTGTGGGCATCGGCCTCCTCGGGCAACCGGTGGTGGTCGCCGAGATGCAGTTTGTATTGCTCGCAGTACCCGACACACTCGCCGCTATCACTCTGAACGACGGTGGTTTGGGCGGACCATTCGCTTGCCTGTTCGATCCGGCCTGCACCGGCCTTGAATTGTTCCCCAGCGTGGTGTTCGTTGAAGAGGGTCCTATCGGCGAACTGCTCATCGACGATGACAGATTGTCTTTTGCCCCCTTCCTCGGCGAGACGGAAATCCAATCCGTCACCCTAACCAACGTTGGCGAGGCTGACGTTGCAATCACCGCTATCGGTGAATTCGAAGCACTCGAAGCGCCGTTCTTTTTGAACAGCGACGGCTGCACCGGCGCAGTGCTGGCACCTTCACAACAATGCACCATACAGGTTGGCTTCTCCCAACATTACCCTGACCTGGAACAGGACTCGATCGGAATCAGTACGGATGCCAACTTCAGTCCGTATTTTAGCGTCGAGACATCGGGCCTGGCCCGCGAACGCACCTCCCGACTTCGCATCGCGACACCCGACTCCAGCAACACTAATACCTATCAATTCCCGGATGTAAACGAGGGCGAGAGTGAAACCGTCACCATCACACTCACAAGCGCTGGCAGCGCCGATCTGCAACTCGGCGACATTGGCATTGAAGATCCACTGGAAGCCCCGTTCACCGGCAACTGGCAGACCTGCGCGAACCAAGTGCTACCCGTAGGTAGTGAATGCACGTTCGACGTCACATTCTCACCTACTTTCGAAGGCGACTTTGAAGACGGTCTGGATATCAACTCCGATGATCCGGGCGGCCTGTTGCGCACATTAGTGCTCACCGGATCCGGCACCATTGCGCTTGCAGATCTTACTTTGCTGAGCACGCCGCCCCCTGACACGCGTGCGAACGTGCCCGTTGATGCCAGCTACGTGATCCGCAACGATGGCGAAGGCCTGTTGCTCATTGGGAATATCGCACAAGCTGATCCGCTTGCCGCACCATTCATTGTGATGCTTGATGAGTGCTCGGGTACTACTCTGGGCGAAGATGATGCTTGCGTCGTTGATGTCATTTTCCAACCCGTGACAGCGGGCGAGTTCGCAGACAGCTTTGACATACCTTCGAATGACCCGTCCGAGCCCGACATCACCGTGACGATTGAGGGCAAGGCAACCGTGATCGGGGCTTCCATACCAGTCGGCGTGGTGAGCTTTGGCATTTGCAAGAACCTCACCGCTGGCACTCAGGTGACCGCACCCGCCATCGACGGCGTAGTGGATTGTGAAGCCGCCGGGCTGCTGGCGGCGTCCGGCGATACCGTGGATGTGCTGGTGCCGGCAGTTGCGCTGGCTGAGCAGATGCTGGCGCTGGCCGGCGGCGTGGTGACTGACAACATCATTGCCGTGTGCAAGAACCGCACCACTCAGGCCCAGGCTGGTTACCTGCCCGGCAGCGGCGTGATCCGCTGCACAGACACAGGTATTGAGGTGACGGCCGGCGACGGCATTACCGTTCTGATCAGAGGATCAGCGCTGTAGTTAAAAAATATCTGGCGGAGGTCTGCCCGCACCTCCAATAGCTCTTTAGAGGTAGCGTATCAGTCTTTGTGAATACCGCAGTTGACATGGGACGACACGAATCCCTCGAACATCTAGCGAGCATTTTCCTGCTCGGCCACATGTGTGTTGTCACGATCGATTTTTTTGTTCCAGAACTCGGCGTTTTTTATGCCCAGTTGCCTAGGATCAAAGCGGTACTGCCTGGTACCGGCAAGCCGTTGCGACTCGTAATCTCTTAATGCCTGGATCGCCGGGTTTGCCGCTAAACCAATGATCAAAATCCCGACGATATTCATCCACGCCATCAGACCCAGCCCGATGTCGCCCAGGGACCAGGCAAAGGTGGCAGGTCGGAGTGCTCCGGAGAACACCGAGAGCATCAAACACACCTTGAGCGCCAACATCAAACCCCGCACTTTGAAGGTGCGTCGGATGTAGGCCACATTGGTTTCGGCCATGTAGTAATAAGACAACACCGTGGTAAAGGCGAAGAAAAACAGCGCAACCGCTACAAACGGTTTGCCCACGCCCGGCCAAACACTTTCAACAGCCAACTGGGTAAAGGCGGGACTGTTGGCCGCGACAGGGGTAACGATGTTCTGGATCAAGAACGCATCTCCAGCCCCGTGGACGTTGTAGCAACCGGTAACCAGGATCATGAAGGCGGTGGCCGAGCACACCAGCAGTGTATCGATATAGACCGAAAATGCCTGCACCAACCCTTGTTGGGCAGGATGCTCCACTTCGGCCGCAGCCGCAGCGTGCGGTCCGCTGCCCTGGCCCGCCTCGTTCGAGTACACGCCACGTTTTACACCCCAGCCAATGGCTGCGCCCAGCCCGGCCATGGGACTGAACGCATCGCCCACAATCAACAAGAATATCTCCGGCACTCGGGTAATATTCAGCGCCACCACGCCAAGCGCAGTCACCATGTAGGCGAGGGCCATCAACGGCACTACCACCTGAGCGAAGTGTGCGATGCGCTTAACACCGCCAAAGATAATGAAACCCAACACCACCACCACACCGGTTGCTGTCACCAGCTTGGTTGCATTCAACTCGCCAACGACGGTGTTTATCGCCTGCCCCGGCCCGAACACCAGTTCGGCAGCATGGCTGATACTGTTGGACTGCACCCCTGGGAACAAAAGGCCGCAGGAGACAATGGTGGTAAGCGCGAACGCCATCGCATAAGTCTTGTTGCCGATGGCCTTCTCGATGTAATAGGCGGGCCCACCGCGGTACTGCCCATCTGCCTCTTCTTTGTAAATCTGACCGAGGGTGGATTCCACATACGCCGTCGCAGCGCCCAGGAAGGCCACCATCCACATCCAGAACACCGCACCGGGACCGCCAAAGCCGATGGCCGCCGCGACGCCCGCAATATTGCCAGTGCCAACACGACCAGACAGCGAAACAGACAACGCTTGGAAGGTCGAGATGCCCTTGTCAGAGCTGCGCCCAGAGAACATCAGCCTGAGCATTTCGCGAACGTGGCGAACCTGAACAAAGCGGGTAAGGATCGAGAACAGCAACCCGGCCCCAAGGCACAAGTAAATGAGCGCAGGGCTCCAGATAATGCTGCTTAACTGAGTTGCTATCGACTGCACGCGGGTCACCCTTGGTCAGCGCAAAGACTATTTGGGTTCCGCATCGGCGAGACCCCGCGAGCAACTCAGAGCGCGAATAGCAGCATTGCTACCCGCGTAACTGTCGGTAAAACGCCCTCTGCCACCATCGGTGACAGAGGGCGTTGCGCTTGCTGATGAGCTAGCTGTCGGGCTCTGACGGTGGGCTCTTGCCGCTGTACCGTGCCAGATCCTCTTGCCACCCTTTGCGCTCGCGTGTCATTTGCATAATATGCCAGCCAAGCCAGAATACGACGCCTATCACGAAAAGCACAAACTCGGTACCGACGAACGGGTAAATTGGCCCGATATCGGCAATGTTTCCACCCCAGCTTTCAACTGTAGCCCTAGTGTTTTCCTTATCGTTCCTATTACTAAGCGCTGTCCGAGCGGCCTTGCATTACCGCCCCCGCATCGTTGACTTCCGAGATGTCTATTGCGCGCTCATCCATCTCAGCGATATCCAGGCCCGCCAGCTCGATGGCCGGCATCCGAGCACCGCAGCGGCCACGCCGATTACCAGCGATCGGGGTCTAGGAAGGCGGTACCAGCACCAGTTTGCCGGTATGGCGTTTGGCCAAAAAGTCCGTTTGCGCCGCCGCAATATCGGCCAGCGGATAGGTCTGCGCAACCGTCGGGCGAACTTCGCCCCGCTCGATGTACCCGACCACGTTTTCAAACACCTTTGCCGGTTGGTAGGTACATCCGAAAAAACTCAGGTCTTTGAGGTACAGGGTGCGTACGTCCAGCGCGACAATCGGACCTGCAATGGCGCCGGACGACGCATACCGCCCGCCGTTGCACAGCACATCCAGCAGTACGGGCCAGTTTGGCCCAGCCACCAGATCCACCACCACATCAATCGAATCACGCCCCAGCGTAGCCAACAGATCGCTGTCGCGATCGAGCACCTGGTGCGCGCCAAGCGCCCGCACAGCGGCCGCCTTGTCCGCACTCGCGACCGCAATCACCTGTGCGCCCCGGCGACGCGCCAACTGCACTGCGGCCGAGCCCACGCCACCAGAGGCACCGGTGATCAGTACGCGCTCAGGCCCCACCGATGCCCGGTGCAGCAGATTCTCGGCGGTCGAAAAAGCACAAGGTACGGATGCCAGCTCGACATCAGACCAGTCACAGTCCACGGCGTAGCTTTCTCGCGCGAGCGCCCGCGCGTACTGAGCAAAGCCACCATCCACCTCCGAGCCAAAGGTATGGTACTCATATCCCTGTGGCCCCGAGGCAGGCGCAAACATGCTGCGCACGATTACCCGTTGCCCTATCCGCGCCGCGTCCACTCCCTCGCCGACCGCCACGATACGGCCACAACAATCAGCGCCCTGAATCCTGGGGAAGTCGACGGCCGCGCCAGACCAACGGGAGTCCGCCGCATCCACACCGTCAAACCCGGCAGCGCCGCCGGCGTTGGTATCCACGGTAATGTCTTTGGAGTACCAGCCAATGCGGGTATTGATGTCAGTGTTATTGACACCCGCCCCAGCCACCTTGATCAACACCTCGCCCGGCCCGGCACGAGGCGTGGGCACGTCCTCGCGGTACGCCAGCTTATCCAGGCCACCATGCCCGGTGAGCAGCACCGCTGCCATCTGTGTTGGAATCACCTCATCACTCCTGCTCGAAGTCGCACGTTATGGCGACATGTGCAGGGAGAATACCAGGGCCTCGCCTGCGGACGGCCTACGCGTGATCGCCGGCCGTACCCATCTCACCCCTGGGTCCTGTCAACGCCCGCGATTTGCTAGTCTTGGCGCATACAGCGCCGTCGCAGCGAGCAACAGCAATGACCGAAAATCCACTGGACGTGATTATCGTTGGCGGTGGCCACAATGGCCTGACCGCGGCCAACTATCTGGCGATCGCTGGATTAACTGTCTGCGTGCTTGAACAGCGCCACATCGTCGGCGGCGCGGCGGTGAGCGAAGAATTCCACCCGGGTTACCGCAATTCCATCGCCTCTTACGTGGTGAGCCTGCTGCGCCCGGAAGTCATCGCCGACCTGCAACTGGCGCGCTATGGCTACCGCGCCCACGTGCTGGAAAACAGCTTCTATCCCGATTCCAGCGGTGAGTACCTACTGCTGACCGGCGAGGCGGAGCACAACCGTCGGCAATTCGCCAAGTTCTCAAGCACGGACTACGAGGCGTTTAAACGCTTTGAGGCCATAGTCGATCAGATCGGCGCCATTGTGTCCGAGCAATGGTTAAAAGCGCCGCCTAAAGTTGCCGGTGGCGGTATCGGCGACCTGATTGCCGGCCTACGCCTCGGGCGAGACTTACACCGGCTGGATGAAAACGCACGCCATCGCGCGCTGCAGATATTCCTCGGGGCGCCGGACACCCTGATTGAACGCTGGTTCGACAGCGACAAAGTCAAAGCCATGCTCGCCTCGCACTGCCTGCCGGCAAACTATGCGTCTTTGCATCAACCAGGCGCTGCGCTGACGATGCTGCACCATGCAGTGGGAGGCGTAAACGGCAAGGACGGCGCCTGGGGCGTGGTCGAGGGTGGCATGGGCGGCATCACCCAGGCCATGGCGAAATCCGCGCAAGCCAAAGGCGTAGTGATCCGCACCGGTCAATCGGTGCGCCGCATACTCATCGAGAACGGAACCGCCGTGGGGGTGGAGTTAAGCAGCGGCGAGCGCTTGCACGCGCGCGTAATCGCGGCCAACACCGACCCCAAGCGCACCTTTATTCACCTGGTTGGCCGCGAGCATCTGCCTGATGCCTTTGCCTCAGACATCCAAGTATTTCGTCAGGAATCCGCGTCGCTACGCATGAACCTGGCGCTGAGCGGCCTGCCCCGCTTTCACTGTCTGCCTGACCCTGGCGTGGGCGATCACCATCGCGCCAGCATCATGATGATCGAGAGTAAGGAGCACATCGAGCGTGCGTATCTTTCTGCGCGCGCCGGCATCCCGGCGGCGCCGCCGATTATCGAAGCACTGATCCCGAGCACGATTGATGACACCCTTACCGACCACCGGGGGCACCATGTGATGAGCCTGTTGTGCAAATACATGCCTTACGACCTGGCTGACGGGCAACATTGGGATAGCGTAAAACCGCAGGTAGTGAACGACGTGCTCACGTGGTTAGGCAACTACATCAGCAATCTGGATCAGATCCTGGTGGCGCATCAGTGCCTTACGCCGCTGGATATCGAACGCACATTTGGCATGACCCGCGGCGACATCTGCCACGGCCGTCTTGAACCCGACCAGTTATTTGGCATGCGCCCGCATCCCCAGGCCGCCCAATACGCCACCCCGATTAAGGGGCTCTATCTGTGCGGCTCGGGCGCGCATCCTGGCGGCGGCGTGACCGGGGCGCCCGGCCACAACGCTGCAAAGCGCATGCTGAAGGATCGCGGCAAAGCGTGGGGATAGTCGCCACCAGGACACCACACACGGCCCAGTAAGTGTAGTGGACAGACGGCGTCCTGCGACGTAGCAAATCCTCAAGGCGCTTAACGCCACGCCCGGCATCATTGCCGATGCCATGTAAATGGCCATACCGAGCAAAACTCCTGCGGTATATATGCCCGACGCTTCACCTGCTAGTGATGGTGACGCGAACATCGTGCCAATGGCAGCAACAACAACCGTCGGCGATGAAAGGGGGCGGGACAATTTTCACCACTCCCAACTGCGCCCCAATTTGCATTGGAACCCAAATGAACATGCCTGTGTGTTCGTGCCAACTCAGACCATCACGTAACCTAAAATCATAATTCTTTTTACTTATCTCGCGGGCCAAAAAGCAGGAAAAGTGGCAGAATCGACACCATGACATGGTTTGTCCGAAATTGGTGACCCCCCGTATGAGCACTCAGCATATACAACAAACGGCTCCCCCAAAGAGTGAACGTGGACGTAAAAATGTTGAGACCAAGTTAATTCGATCTGCCTGTAAATTGTTATCTGAACTGGGCCCGCGCGCCGTCACCATCCGTGATATCGCGGCAGATGCCGGCGTGAACCACGGGCAGATACACCACTACTTTGGCGGCAAGAAAGGACTCATTTCAGAAGCCTTCCGACACTTGGCGCAAGAACACATGCAAAACGCGATAGCACGCGGGCTCAACGATTTTGGGGCACCGCCGGCGCTCACCTTGGGTCGTGACCAGCAATTTGCCAACGCGGTGGTACGATCAGTGCTGGATGGCGAGATCGAACTGGCCACGCGGGACATTGCAGATAACACCTCCGTGCCGCGTCATATATTGGGCATGCTGAGCGAAGCTGTAGGCGGACAAGTGCCCGCCACCCAGATCAAGGCGGCGATCGCGCTGACTATGGCGACGGAATTAGCGTGGGCCGGGCTTGAGGAGTACATCTTTGTAATGACCGACGTGCAACCGCACGAGGCTGAGGCGGTGAGGCAACAGGTCGGTGACGCCTCCCGCGCGTTGCTGAAGGCACTGCCTACAAGGCAGATCACCGACCAGTAGCCCGCCGGGCCAGATCACCTACACCTGACCTGACGTGTAATTCACCGCAGGTTTGTCGTCACCAGCCAAGTTCTATGTCGGCCTCTGCACGCCGACATCCTCGGTGCCCCACCTGTCTGCGCAGATACCTGAGCAATCTCCGTCTGCTCGATGTCCGCCCCAACCGCTTGTCGATATAATCGCCCCGCGTGGCCAGTGGATGCTGGCCGGCCAGCTTGCGAATTCGACACCTCCAAAAGGACCAACATGAGCGATACTTCTCCCATTGTCTCGTATGACACCAATGGCCATGTGGCTACCCTCCGGCTAAACCGTCCAAAAGCCATGAATGCCTTTGACGCCCAGATGCGCGCAGCTCTTGGACACGCGCAAGCGAAAGCCGAAGCGGACGAGAATATTCGGGTCGTAGTATTGACCGGATCGGGGCGGGCATTTTCAGCCGGCACCGATTTAAAGGAGGCGACGCAAGTCAAGGGACGCATCTTCGACAACTCCGTCTCCGACTATAAACCGCTGGTGGATGGGGTCACCAAGAGTCAGAAAATCTATCTGGCGGCAATCAACGGCGTCGCCGGCGGGGTAGCGCTGGGGCTCGCGATGGGCGCGGATCTCGCCATCATGTCCGATCAGGCCACTATCTTCTCGCCGTTCGCCAACATCGGCCTAGTGCCGGATGGGGGCTCCTCCTGGTTCTTGCTTAAACACCTGGGCGCCAAACGCGCATTCGCTGCGATTGCAGAGTGCACGCACCTCGATCCGCAGACCTGCCTGGACGCCGGCATTGTGAACAAGGTGGTGCCGCACGCGCAGTTGGACGAGGCTGCCGCCACCTGGGCGGCATCGCTGGCGCAAAGAGCTCCGTTGAGCCTGCGCTATACCAAGCAGTTGCTGCGCGCCAACGCCACGCTGTCGCTGGAGGACTCGGCACGATTGGAAAGCGAGTACCAGAACATGTGCCTCGCCTGCGAAGATGCCAACAACGCTATCATGGCATTCATCAACAAACAGCCGCCGGTGTTCAAAGGCCGCTAACCCCATCACGCTCGCACGTATTCGCCTTGGTGCGCGTTTGCGCCTGCAGCGTTAGAGGAGACTCGTCCATGTCCATGATCGTAAATCGTCGGGACCTTGATTTTCTTTTGTATGAAATGCTGGATGTGGAGCGGCTACTGAGCACGCCGCGTTATCGCGAGTACGACCGCAATACCATCACCGCTATCCTGGACGCCGCGCAGACAGTCGCGCAGGAAAAATACCTGCCGTGCGCGGCCAAACTGGACGCCAACGAACCTACCTTCGATGGCGAGCGTGTGCATGTGATCGACGAAGTCAAAGAGGCGCTGGACGCCTACCGGGAGACCGGCCTGTTCGCGGCCGGCTTTGACGCGCAACTGGGCGGCATGCAGCTACCGTGGATCGTCAACCAGGCCGCCAACGGAATGTTCGCGAGCGCGAATGTCTCCATCTCCGACTACGCTTTTCTCACGATGGCCAATGCCAACATGCTCAATCACTGTGGTAGCGAGGCACTAAAGGCGCGTTTTCTGGCACCGCTGATCGAAGGCCGCTGGTTTGGCACCATGTGCCTCTCGGAGACGCAGGCGGGATCATCACTGTCCGATATACGGACCAAAGCCGAACCTACCACCGATGGCCACTATCTGATCAGTGGCACCAAGATGTGGATATCCGGTGGAGACCAGGATATCTCCGAGAACATCGTGCACATGGTGCTGGCCAAGGTGCCCGGCGGGCCGCCCGGCGTTCGCGGTATCTCGCTGTTTCTGGTGCCCAAGTACCGAGTGCACGAGGACGGCACGCTGGGTGAGCACAACCATGTGGCCGTGGCCGGGCTGAATCACAAAATGGGACACCGCGGCGCCACCAATGCGCTGCTCAACTTTGGGGAGTCGGGCGAATGCCACGGCTATTTGGTTGGGCAGGAACATCAGGGGCTGGCCAACATGTTCCATATGATGAACGAGGCCCGCGTCGGCGTGGGTATGGGGGCAGCCATGCTCGGCCTGGCCGGCTACCTGCACTCGTTGGAGTACGCACGCAATCGCCCACAGGGGCGACACCCTCAGAACAAAGACCCTGCCTCGGCGCAGGTGATGCTCATCGAGCATGCCGACGTCAAACGGATGCTGATGGCACAGAAGGCATACGTCGAGGGCGCACAAGCACTCATATTTTATTGCGCCCTACTAATTGACGAGCAGCGCTCGGAGTTGGCCGACCCAACGCATAGTGCATTGCTACTGGATCTGCTCACACCGGTTGCCAAGTCCTGGCCGTCCGAGTTTTGCCTGGAAGCCAACAAACTGGCCATCCAAGTGCTGGGTGGCTACGGCTATACCCGTGAGTTCCCGGTCGAACGGTTGTATCGCGACAATCGCCTGAACCACATTCACGAAGGCGCTCACGCCATCCACGGCATCGACATTCTCGGGCGCAAAGTGCGAATGAAAAACGGTGCGGCGCTGGCAGCTCTAATGAGCGCGATCGCGCCCACGCTGGAGGCCGCACGACAAGACCCAGCGCTGGCTCGGTATGCCGGGGCGCTGCAGGGTACCCTCGATCAGGTGAACACAACCACCCAAGCCGTGATCGCCTGCGATGATCTGATGCTGGGCCTAGCCAACGCGACCACCTACCTGGATGCCGTTGGGCACACCATCATCGCCTGGATGTGGTTATGGCAGGCTGTCGCGGCCCAAAAAGGGCTGGCCGCGGCCGGCGAGGTTGATCGGGATTTCTATCAAGGCAAATTGGCGGCCTGCCGCTTTTTCTTCACCTATGAACTGCCGAAAGTGGCGGTGCAGCTAACCCTGGTGGCCGATCTGGATGATACCTGCTTAACGCTGTCGCCCGAGCAGTTCACCGGCTCGTAAGGCGCCGACGCCGTCGCCAACCCGTGCCAGTACTGCCCATATGCCGGGTTATCTGTTGGCGCGGCGGGCGTACTTTTCTTCCAGGCGCGCTCGCGCGGCCCGCGTCTGAGCGTCAAGTGGTTGTATCGCCCAGCGCAATCCCCGGCGTAACAGCTCGTAGTAAGCCGGTGTGTCCCAGGCACAACGGTCCACCGTTGGCCACCAATGCATCATGGGTTGCATATCGTAGTGATGGCGGCAATGCCCAAGCGTCAGGTACAACACCGCGCCCTGCCCCAGCGTCTTGATGTAGAACACCGGGTGTCTGGCATG
The DNA here is from genome assembly GCA_965369325.1 of uncultured Gammaproteobacteria bacterium. Classification (GTDB taxonomy): domain Bacteria; phylum Pseudomonadota; class Gammaproteobacteria; order Steroidobacterales; family JBCBZW01; genus CBDUQI01. The sequence continues at coordinate 20,505 of CBDUQI010000017.1, read as the reverse complement.
CGGCCAGTGTCGCTCCGTGAAGCCCGGGGTTTCACCCGCAAACTCAGCATCCAACAATATATGCAGATCGCCGTATGTGTGCATCAGATACAGCTCATCCGTGCTTTCAAACGGTTCGATACCCTGCACCAGCCAATGCGCCGGATCGGCAACGCAAACGGTATACGGCTCGATCGCCGGGTGCGCCTTAAACGCTGATCCCAGCGTCTGCACAAAGACCGGGGCCAGATCGGGGGTGTCGAACTCGCGCCCGTTCTCCATCATTTTGATAATCGAGTTAGTGCCATGCAACGCATACCAGCGGCCGCCGCCTTCCACCCAGGCGCGCAGACGCTGCTGAGTTTGCGCTGAGGGAATCACATTGCAGGTGTAGGTAATGAGAAAATCGGCCGCCTCGATCGCCTGGATGTTCTCGTAGTTTTCAAACACCCGCACGCGCACGCGGTCCTCTTCTGCCAGCAGCTTAAGCAGTTCCAACCGGGCGAAATCGATGTCATGCCACTCGCCGGCGGCAATCAGTACTGCATTAATACGCCCGCCCGGCGATCGCTTGTGCTCTTGCATACTCACTCCTGTGCCGACGTGCGCGACACCCATCGTGCCTAACCATGGCGCAGGCGTCGACGCGCGTCAATTCAACGCGCCCGGGGCAAACTAGCAAGTGCTGCCTGATGCGGCAAAAAAAGGCGACCCCGTTGCCAGGGTCGCCGTTCATGATATCTAAAGCGTTAGCGTGGGCGGGCTCCGGCCGAGTTTGGCCCAGGCTACCCTGGCTGTCAGCCAGCGTCGCAAATGTTAGCGGTACCCGAAGGCCCTGGCGCACCAAAGAACCCATCCTTCATCACCTGAAGATCCAGGAAGGAGACATTGCCGTCGCCGTCAAAGTCCGCCGCTGCGTCATCACTAAACATGCGCTCTTTGAGCACGCTCAAATCTTCAAAGTCGATCAGGCAATTCTGTGTCAGATCCGCATCACACGCGTTACCAATGCCATCGGCGTCGGCGTCAAGCTGGTTTGCGTTGGACACATCGCGGCAGTTGTCGCTCAGGTCCAGCACGCCATCCGCGTCTGTATCCACCGGGTTGGTGGCCAGCACGGCCACCTCGGATACGTTGCTCTTAAACGAGGCACGCCCGTCGGTGCCACGCGGCACCATCACCTGGGTCCACACGGTGGGCGCGTCCAGGCCAGTCGGCACCGCGTAATCAAGTACGGCCGTGCCGGTTTCATCCGCGGTCGCCTGGCCAAGCAACAGCACGCTATTGCCTAGCAAATCGCGACACAAGCCACCGAACTGCGCCAGGCACAACCCCTCGGCAAACCCTTCGCCTTCGGTGCCCATAAAAAAGTAAGCGATTTCACCAAACTTTAATCCACGCACAGTCATGGTAGTGGTTTCACCGCGCACAAACGGTCCGTGGAGCAGCGGCACCTTGGCCACCAGGTTGTAGCGGGTATTAACCGGTACGTTGTTAAGCACGGTGTGGAAGCCGTCTGCCCAAACAATACGCAGCTCTTCCACCAAAGTATCAGCGCCCACGCCAAAATGCGCGATCAACTCGCCATGGCCTAGGTAGTTGGCGGCGGAATGCATGCGATGCGACTGCTGAACTCCATTGTGATTGATCCGTACCAGTGCGCCCCAACCCTCAGGTGACAGGTTGGGGTTAGCGCCAACATCCAGTTTGATCTGAATCCAATTAGTGTCGTTGCCTGCGCAACCGTTCGCATCGCAAAGATCATTGCGGTAAAGGCGGGCCGGGCCGGCGTTGGTCAGGAAAACCAGGTCCATATCGCCGTCTAGGTCATAGTCCAAATTGTAGAGCCCTCGGCCCTGGCTGGCGTAGTCAATGCCCGCAGCAATCGCGCCTTCGCTAAAAGTGATGCCACTGCCAGAGTTGCCGTCGTTCATGAACAGATAGGCCTGCTCACCGGTGTACTCGTGACCGGTCACCTGATCGGCGACGGCCCAGCCATTAGTCTCTACGATGTCCAGCCAGCCGTCGTGATTGGTATCCACCGCGACGGTGCCCCAACCGAAACCGCCATCATCAACGCCCGCAGAGGGCGGCGTCGCCAGCAGATCATTAGCGCCGTAATTCAGATACAGGCGGTTGCCATCCGGGCCCTCACCGTTAACCGATGGCCATACACTGGTCACATACCAATCGCTGCGCGCATCGCGGTCAAAATCACCGATGGTGTTGCCCATAGCGTTCCACACGATATCCGGATCGTAAACGTACGTACGGGTAAAAGTACCATCGCGATTATTCACAAAATAGTGCGATGTACCGATATCCGCTGGCACCATCAGCTCGGGCCAGCGATCGCCATCCATATCCGCGAACACGCCGCCCCAATACAGGAAGCGGTCGGTCATGACGCCGGCAGCCACTGCGGTTTGCGAGAAGGTGCCGTCACCGTTGTTCATAAACAGGCGGTTGCCGGTCGGCACTTCCGGGCCGGAGTTTTTGTCCCAGCCGGCGATAAACAAATCCAGCTTGCCGTCCAGATTGTAGTCACCAAAAACCGGTGCCCGGTCGGATGCAAGGCCGTTAGTCTGACTAACCCCTGCCGTGTCTGCGACATCCACGAACGTACCGGCGCCGGTATTGCGGAACAGCTTGTGACTTGCCCCATTGGGTGCGTCCGCTGCGTCACCCATCGTAGTGACCATCAGGTCTACCCAGCCATCGTTGTCGTAGTCGAAGGCGGCGGCGCCAACGCCACGGTGAAGGGTATCCAGGCCCCAGGCAACCGCGCGATCGGTAAATGTGCCGTCGCCGTCGTTGATATACAACGCATCGGCGCGTGCACCACCGCCCAACAGATAAATATCCGGATACCCGTCGGCATTAAAGTCGCCGACCGTGCCACCACCAAACTGCGGCCACACCGGCACATCGCCAATCGGTTGATGCAAAAAGTTAATCCCCGCTGCAGAGGACTGGTCAGTGAACGATGGCGATGTTGCCTGTGCCACCTGCCCTGCAAGAACCAAGATGGCGCCAGTCGCTAACGCGATGGGAGGCTGAACTAAACGCATAATCGAACTTCGCATAATGGTACCCCTGCCCCGCGTAATCGCGGAGAGTTCGTTACATACTCACAAGCGGGCGTGCACACTCACACACTAGGCTTGCATCTCATTGTTGCCACAACGTTTTGATGCCTGAACGACGGGCCGCTGTGTCCACCTTACTCAGGTGTTTTTTTATATTTTTCTATTCGCATCTGAGGGTTAGCGCTTCACTGCGCCTAGCATGGCTAAACACCTGTCCTCCGATACTGCGAAGCATATCAGCTACGTATTTGATTCGATAGCGAATCAGCGCAATAAAGACGATATGACAAATGCGCCCCGCCGGTTAGCCGGTTGGCCAACTCGCAGGACATGCAGGACGCGATGCGGGCGCCGAAGCACTGGGCCGGTTGCCCCGCCCGGTTAGTGCGCGGGTACGGCTGAGCTTAGCCAGGTTGATCTTCGGGCTTCGGCTTCGGCTGATTGGCCAATGCCGACAACGCCTTCAGAATATTCACCTCACCGCTGCGCAACAGCTCTGCAAAGTTGCGCCGGCATACCGTCCAGGTCGCACCGATAACCGCCAAATACGCCATCGACATCAACGCGAAATAGGTTAGTTGGTCAGCCAGTTCCGGCAACCAGTCTGGAATCTCGATGCCGAAGACGCCGCGCAGTATCCCGGCCAAAATCGGCCCTACGATGCCAATTTCCAGCAATACCCGTACGATTATCCAGATCGCGATTTTGAACAGCAGCAAGCGCACCGCCAGGTTCATCAGCGCGGACACCCACTGGCGGCTGAAACATAACGTGGCTACCGCAATCGCGAATACGGCCGCCACCCCAATCGCATCGGTAATCGCCACCAGCAGCGGGCCAATACCATCGGCCATATCGGCGCTGTTCTGCGCCGCAGAGGGCCATACGGGTGACACCAGCGATATTGCCATCAGCAACACCACCGCTGGCACCATTGAGGCCGCCAACCACGGAAAGTCCTGCTCACCCGCCTGCCCAGAGAACAAATACCGACGTACCAGCACCGCGTGGGCCGCGCCCAGCGCGAACGCCGGCCAGTTAATTAGATGGGCAAACTGCATACCATCAAGTGCCTGGTCGATCAGCACACCCGCCACGAAGCCGGCCACCGCAAGCGCAATGATACGGCGCCGCGCAGGACGGCCGTAGACCAGTTCCAGTCGATCATCAGTGGTATCGGCGTTAAAGGCCTGTCGCACGGCCGGTGCCAGATCTTCTAGCCCCTGCCGCGCCACATGCGTCAGCCAACGAATGTCGTATAGGTACTTCACTCAAGCATGGTCGCTTGCCGCCTACGGCGCATGCAAGTCCTTTAGATCTGGATGCAATGCGTAGCCCGGACAATGCGCCTCGGCGCGCGCCAGGGCCTTGCGCGCGTTTGGCAGGTTGCCTTGCAGGCGCCAAGTTTCGCTCAACCGAATAAAGGCAGCTGGCTCAGCCGCCCGCTCAAAAATATCGTCCAGTTGGCGTGCTGCCTCCAGTGCCAAGGCTGGCGGGACCTTCGCGGGTGCCAGTTGCGCCAGTACCGAATGGTAATAAACGCGGGCAGCCTGATCGGTCACGCTACCGATACCCCTGAGCGCGTCGCGCTCCAGGATTTCCACGGCTTGCAGGTATGCCGCCACCGCCTCCTGCCTCTGCCCCGCGCGCCGATAAGAATCGCCTAACGCGCCCCACATCTCCTGCACCATTGGCGTGTCCTGCGCGCTAAGCGACTCAATGGCCGACTTGCGCAGGCGCACCGACGTCTCGAACTGCTCCAGGTAGTAATACACCATGCCGAGAAATTCACTGCCTACATAGGACTGCGGTGCTAACGCGGCTGCCTCCTCGTAGTAGGTGCGCGCCTTATCGATGTCGCCCCCGCAAAAGTACATCGTGCCCAGATTCGCGAGCACATACTGGTTGCGATCCTGCGCCAGTGCGACCTCGCTGGCGGCAATGGCCTGCGGCAGATCGCCCAACGTGTGCTCGTACAGACCCAAATAGAAATGGGTTTTCCACAAGGTGGGGTCCGCCTCTGCGGCACGCCGCGCATGGTCGCGCGCACTCAGCAGATCCGCCTGATTGCTGCTTTGACGAAACCGCGCGAAGCGTGCAGCCGCCATGCCGTTGAGGGCGTCCACGTGTTTCGGCCACTGCGCCAGCGCTTGCGCGTAGATGGCTAAGGCATCATCCAGCCGTCCGCTGCGCACCAGCATCGCGCCCTGTGCAGCCATCACGTAAGGGTCGGTGCGCGCCAGCAGCAACGCCTGCTGGCACGCGGCCTCGGCATCCGCCAGCGTACGTTGCTCATCGCTCATCCAGGACTCCTGCACCAGCGCCTCGCACAAACCGGCGTGCGCCTGAGCGTAATTGGCGTCCTGGCGCAGCGCGGCCTGGAATCGGCTCTGTGCACGTTTGATATTCAGCTCCGACTGCACCGCGTCAAGATTGGCACGGCCGCGCAGATAGTCTCTTTGCACCGGTGCCAGTGGGAAATGGGGCGGCGAGACCCCCAATGCCGTGGGCAAGCCCAATGCGTAACGCACCGCTTGTGCTGCCTGCTCCGACACTGCCGGCAAACGAGCGACAAGCAGTGACCCGTCCATGCTCTGCGCCCACACCTGACGGTGGGTTCCGCGCGCAAATAAGGACACGGTCAAACCAATGCGACGACCCACCGTTTCGGCGCCCACCTGCACCACCACGTCGGCCTGAAGTCGCTCGGCAATCTGCGCGGGCGCCAGATCGCGTGTGAGCAGCGTCGCCCCCTGGGAGGCCACCGCAAAGGCGGCACTCAACCGCTCACGCAAAGCGGACGCCAGCGCGCCATCGGAGGCCTCATCAGTCCCGACCACCGCCAACGTAAGGCGACCCGCCACCGGGCTCAGCGGCACCACTGATGGGGCGGTGGTCAGCGCAGGTGCGGGCTCGGCGAGTTCGCGATGCGGCTGCCAGGCGAGCAAGGCAGCTAGGGCCAGGGCGCCGACCGCCAGCAACCACAGCGCCCAACCGCCACGTGTGGCATCCGCGGGCGTCAGCGACAGCTGGGGGCTGGCGATGCTGTCGGCCACACTAGCCTGTGCGTCGGCGTTGGCCTCATGCTCGGTGAGATACAAAGTGAACGGCTCGACGCCTAGCGCGTTAGCCACGCGTGCCAAGGTGTTTGGGTCGATGGGATGCTGACGGAACGCACGATTCACCGCATCGCGCGGCACGGATTCCAGCCCTTCGAGGTCGGCGATTCGCTCGGCCAGGGCCGCCTGGGTTCTTACCCCTGCGGCGCTCATGGCCTGGCTGAGTTTGCTGCGCGACGCCCGCACACCGCGGCGACGCCGGCGTGTTTGATCGGTCATACAAACTTCGCCTCATGCGAACGCGTCAGCGGTGTCCGATGCCCGCCCGAAAGCCAAGGGCCGTTGGTGTTCAAGCAAACGCACTACACCGCCTCATCGACTGAGTCAGTGCACACAAGTGTAGGGGAAACGCTGGGTGAATTCTCTTAACGCTGGCTTTCTGCCGGTAACTGCCGGTTTCTGCGGCCGCGGCGCACACACCCCTGCGCGATGCTGCCTTATCTCAAAGCCATTGACGGAGCCCGCAATGCGAGACCGCCGCAAGATACCAGCCCGTGCCGCCTGCGCGCTGGCGCTCATCGCCTGTTTGACGCCGGCGCTGAGCGGGTGTAACGAACCTGTGCGCGGGACCTATGTGGATGTCGGGGGTCTCACCCGCTATACCTTCGCGCAGGATGGCACCGCGCACATCCAGGTGATGGGCACGGTGGCCTCGGGTGAATATCTGATCGACGGGCGACGGGTGATCTTAAGCAACGCCCAGGGCACGGTGGTGCTGACCCGTCATGGCGATCGCCTAATCGGCCCGATGGGCCTGATGCTGTGGCCGGCCGACGCCGGCGACTGAGCGCCGGCGCCAACCCTCGCGGCTCGCTTAAGGCGCACACCCGTTAGGCACGCCGCTCGGCCCCGGTTCGCCGAAGAACACCAATTTCATCACCGCCAGATCGCTGAAGTTGACGGTACCGTCCTCATCCAGGTCGCCCGTCTGATCAGCGCTGAAGAATACCGCCTTCATGGCGGCAAGGTCTGAGAAGTTGATCGTGCAGTCGTTGTCCAGATCCGCATCGCAGGCATTGCCCAGCCCGTCCGCATCGCCGTCACCCTGAAGCGGGTTAGCCGCGAACAAGCAATTATCGACAGGGTCTGCCACGCCATCACGATCGCCCACCTGTTCGGCCAGGGTAAGGCGCGCGGAGGCCCCCGCATCATCGTGGGCGAAGCCGTGGTAGCGCACCAGTTGCCCGTTCGGTCCTACCGCACTTGTTTGGCTTACTATTGCAGGAAGGCTCACGGTTGCGCTTGCGCCCGCTTCCAGTGTCCCGAGTGTCCAAACTAGTCGTTCCGCCTGCTCACACGAACCGTTGGAAATCGGCCCGCCGGCACAGGACGCGCCGCTGTCCGCATTCGCCAGACTCTCCTGAAAATCGTCAATCTCATCGCTGCGAAGCACCGTGACAGTGGCACCATTAACCGCCGCTGCGGAGGTATTGCTCAGGGTCAACGTCACCTCATGCTGCTGGCCCGGCAGCAACATCGACGGTTGTATTTGTCCGCTTAGCAACAAAGGCTGCGCGTTAAGCACGGTCACGGCCGTGCCCGCGCCCGCGTGGGCAGCCGGCAAGGCCGGATTGTTCAACCGGGCGCTCGCCTGTAACACATATCCTTGCGGCAGGCTGGGCTCGGTGCTCACGCTCAGCGACACCTCTCCGCCCTCGCCCTGATCATGGTTCGCCAGCGTCCAGGTAACGGTATCGCCAATTAATACGCCCGCATCCGACGCGGAGACAAACTGCGTGCCTGCCGGCACCGCCATGGACAAGGTGGCCTCACCCGCCCCAGCGGCCACCTGCCCATAGTCAATTACAAAGCTCAGTAATTGGCCCGGCCCGATCGGGTCGCGGGTCGCCGCAATCTGCAATTCCAGCGGCGCCGCCTCAATGGCAAAGGCGGCACGACTGCGCAATGCCCCAGCGCGCACATCGTCCTCCACCCAGGCCACTGTGCGCATCACCTCGCCGCCTGGTGCGGTCGGCGGCACGATGACCGGCATCATCACGTGGGCCGAGGCACCCGGGGCCAGTGCGCCCAGCTGCCAGATCAACCGCTCAGCCTGCTCACACTGGCCGGCGGAGATGGGACCACCGATGCAGGACGGTGCTCCGTCCGCCTGCGCAATGGACTCCGAGAACTGCTTGGCGAGATCCGGCACCAACACGGTCACCTGCACCGCCTCCCGCGTGACCGCGCTGCGGTTGGTGACGTGCATGATGGCAAATACGCTCTCGCCTGGCCGCGCGGTGGCGGGGCTCAACTCAAGCGCAAAACCAAGCTCGGCAGTTGGCGCCACGCGTACCACGTGGTCGGCCCAGGCGCGCGGCATCACGGGCGCCTGCAAATCGCCCTGCACACGCAACAGTGCACCTGCGGGGGCCTGCTCGCTTACGGCCAGCCGCAGCGCCACTGTGCCGGCTTGCCCGGGCAACAGGTTGCCCAGTGGCCAACTGACCTGCCCGGCCGCAACGGCGCCACCGTCGCTCGCGCTCACAAAACTGGTGTGCGCCGGCAGGCTCACGCTAAGCGCCACGCCACTCGCACTGCTAGCCTCAGCGGTATTGGCATAGTGAACGGTGTAGTCGATGAACTCGCCCGCCAAGCCCGGATTCGCCGAGGCAGCAATATCCAGTTGCAGCGGCGCATTGCTGTCCACGTTGGCCACGGCGGCGGCTCTTGCATGCGCGTTGGTATCGTCAAGCACCCACGCGTCAACATCAATCAATCGCCCGTCCGGCAGGTTATCCAACACGATCCCAGGCAACACAAAACTCACGCCATCACCGGGCGCCAGCTCGTCTATCTCCCATAGCATGCGCTCACCCTGCTCGCACCGACTGCTGGATATCGGGCCGCCGTTGCACGAACCATCGGTATCCGGCTGCGCGATAGTCTCGGTCAGCTCATCAAACTCATCGGCAATACGGGCCGACAGCACCAGCCCGGTGCGGCTGACCGGACTAGTATTGGTCACGGTGAGCAAAGCGTGCACAGTGTCTCCGGCACTTGCCGTGCGTTGGAGCAAGCCCACCGCCAGTCCCAGCGCAGGCGACTGGGCAATGCGGCTGATGGAAGTGGCGCGGGCGCTGTGACTACTGTCATCCTCAACAGTGGCCGTACCGGCGATTAGCGTCCCATCGGCCACATCCCCCGCAGGGTCCAGTGCCAGCGTCACAACGCCCGCATTACCCGGCGCCAGCGTGCCCAGTGACCAACTGACCACGCCGGCATTCAGCACGCCGCCGTGGCTCGCCTGGACAAAACTGCTGGCGGCAGGCACCGGCATCTGTAGCACCGTATTCACGGCTGAAACCGCCTCGCTGACGTTGGCGTAGTGAAGGGAGTATGCCAGCGGTGCGTCTACGGCGACCGGATCCGCCGATGGCGACATTGACAACGTCAGCACCGGCGCGCTGTGCACCGTCACGGTGACGGCAGTGCCAGCGCTGTTGCCATTGTCGTCGGATACGTTTGCCGACCACTGGATCAGACTGCCATCCGCCGGGGCGTTGGCCCCGCTGCTCACGATCGGCGGCAACTGCACACTTACCCCCTGCCCTGCCGCCAGTGCGCCGATATCCCACTGCAACTGCTCACCGGTCTCACACAAACTGGATGAAATTGGCCCGCCAACGCACGAGGCGGCAGTATTGGGCTGCGCGATGGATTCGGAAAAATCATCCACGCCGCCGGCGATATCCGCTGTAATCGATACGCCGGTCACCGCCGCGGCACCCGTATTGGTGGCTGTAATAACCACATCCACGGTCTCACCTGGGCGCACCGGATCGGGGCCTGCCTGCACATTCAGCTCCAGCGCCCCAAAGGCCGGTGCGCAACTGAGTAGTCCGAAAACAATCATTAGTAACCTGCGTTGAATCTCTCTCATCTGCCACCCCCAATACGGTGTTATCCAAATCATAGCTGCGCGCACATCGATCAGTGAGGCGCGCTAAGCCAGCTACCGTTCGCCGTTGCCGTTCGCCGCCGATGTCACCGCCACGGAACAGGATGCTGCGCGGCGGATGCGACGAGCACTAACGGTACTGATAGCTCCGCCAGCGGTCAGCCGCGCATAGCCGTGTGGCTCGCAGGTTAGCGGTAGAATGCGGCAGATAAGGCGAATCAAGCGCCTGGCACAGGTAGGTGGCTTGCCGCTGCGGGAACGGGTAGGAGATGCCGTTGGGCGGTGAGACTAACGTGCGCCAGGCAGGCTTACTCTTCCCAGTCCTGTTCCAGCCACCGCGTGGCGAGCAGGAACAGAATGGCGGCGATGACGTAAAACCCGGTACCGGACAGGATCGCGTATTTGAGTGAATCCTCGCCGAAGCGGGTTGACAAGGCATCAGACAGCGCACCAAGGGCCACTGTCCCCAGACCGATGCCGATCAGGTTGTTGATGAACATGAAGATCGCCGCGGCAGTCGCCCGCATATTCACCGGCGCCACGTGCTGAATGGCCGACAGCACCGGCCCCAGCCAAGCCAGCCCCAGCGCGGTGGGCCACAGCATCAAGACAAACGTCAGCACCAGATTGGTGGAGAGAACACCGATCAAATACATCGGGACGGTCGCGATAAAGGCGATCGCCGGAATCAGCGCGTAGACCCGACGACGGGTCTTGCCGAACCGATCTGCCAACATCCCGCCAAACCAGATGCCGACCAGCCCACCCAACAACAGCATGGCGCCAAAGTACATCGATGCCTGCAGTAGCGTGAGGCCAAAGCTGCGCACAAAAAACGACGGCAGCCAGAAGAACAGCCCGTAACCCACCATTGAGCCGGATGATGCCCCCAGCGCCATCAGCCAAAAACTGGGTTTGCGCGAAAGGGTAGCGAAAATCTCCCGAATTGAAGGCGCATCTGTAGTGGCGACTTTCTTGTCGTATTGACCCCGTGGTGGCTCCGCCACCGTAAGCTTGAGCAACGGCGCCACCGCCACTCCTGCCAGCCCGACAGCGAAGAACGCCACCCGCCAGTCCAGTTTGGTCGCGATCAGCCCGCCAAAGAAAATACCCAGTGCACTGCCAATGGGGATACCGAACGAATACACACTTAACGCGCGCGCGCGCTGGTCCGAGGGGAAGTAATCGCTGATCAAAGAATACGCGGGCATTACCCCACCAGCCTCGCCCACGCCCACCCCAAGGCGGGCCAAGAACAGCTGCCAGAAATTCTGCGCCAGCCCGCAGACAGCCGTCATCCCGCTCCACACCACCAGCGCAATGGTAATGATCCAGGTACGATTGCGCCGATCCGCCAGCATGGCGATGGGAATACCCAGCGCGGTGTAGAACAACGCGAACGCCAACCCGCCCATCAACCCCAGTTGGGTGTCGCTCAACCCCAGATCGGCCTTAATCGGGACCGCCAGGATGCCAACAATCTGCCGATCGATGAAATTAAAGGTGTAGACCAACACCAGCACGCACATGACATAAGCGCGATAAGCAGGGGAGCTGGTGTCTTTGCGCATTCGGTATCTTCTCCGTGTTAGCTCATCGTGCATGTGCTCCACCACCGGCCGGTGCAGGCAAGGCAGGTCTCGCGCAGGAATGAACGGATACTAGCTGAGGCAGAAGCGACGGGTATCTGGCCGCCAAACGGATTCAGCCTACGTCAGGCAGCAACCCGCTGATTGGACAAATGTTTGCACACTGGGTTGCAAGCACTTTATGTAAATCCAATGAGCCGTGCAAGCACGTTGGAAAGTAGCATGTTTCTGCCTGATTCGGATCATATTTCGGCCCGGCGTACGCGAGATTGCCGTTGCGCAGAGGTGCCGGGATGCAGATGCGTGAGCAGCCCTGAACACACCCTGCCAGGTGCGCCAACTTATCATCCGGGCTGGTTTCGTATATTCTGTCAACGCCAACCACAAGAGCATATGTCAACCAGCAGGTGACATATATAAGGCAGCGCTCGTCCAAAAAATTCTAACCACGATACGGACGGGCTACGCAGCTAGTACGGGGAAACCAATGTTTAATAAACTCCTCGTTGGTCTCGCGCTATTGAGTATCTTTGGGTTCGCCCCGGGACAAAACCTAGAAGCGGCAAACGCCGCGGCTATGAATGCGCGCGTCCAACATTTTTCGACTGACGGCAGGCTGCTTACGATAAGCAGCGATCTTTCTAGCACACAGAACTCACTCACCTTCCCTAGCATCAGTGAAGGAATCCTGAGTGTGTACCGCGACGCACGCGGACGCATCGATACCGCGACATTCTCGGGCCTGGCAGGGGACGAGGAGAACCTGATCAGTGCACCCTTCCTACTTAAATTTGAGGTGGTGGCGCTCACCCCTGACGGCGCGGAACTGCGTCTGAGCAATCAGCAGTCCTGGATGGGCAACCCGGCTCAGGCCACTTACCAGCAGGCAGGCAACTCCGTTGGAGGCAGCTACTTACTGCGCTTCTCCGATGCCCACACCGTTTCCTTGAGCACCGCCGCAACGGCGGCCGGCACGATCGCGGACTGGGGTTGGTACTCCGATGGCACCTGGCAGGGCGCGGATGAAAGCGCCTATCTGGTAACCGACGTACACGGCTACGATCGCTCTACTGGCACGCTGTGGTACGACCTATACATCAACGGCGGCGACTTTGTCGAAGAACTGCCTGGCGATGGCGCCAACGGTGAAGGCAACGCCTTTATCTACACGGCCACCGATACCAGCACCGGCCAGAACGTGACCCTGGATGCGCGCGGCTATGCGCAGGTGCAATTCACAGGCCCCATTGTTGATGCAAAAGCGATGGACTTTGGCCAGTACGGCCTTGGCGTTTGCGATGCGATGGAGCCAAGCGACTGCCCGGCACCCCAGCACGCGGCCGACAGCGATCTGTCACAGGATTACGTGGCAATGGTGCTGGACAACGAAGTGGAATTCCTTAGCTTCGACATTGGCTTTGTCGGCAATCAGAACGCCCGTGGCAGTGTGCGCTGGTGGATCGGTTCAGCCGCACCCGACCTGGATCTTGCCGGAGTTGATCCAGCAGATCTGGTGAACGTGTTGTCGGACGTGACCACAGGCGATGACCTGGGTGCGGTCGAGCGCACTGTCGGCGTGACTGGCCAGGGCAACGTGCTGATCGTTGCGCCGCTGACCGACGCACAGGGCGCATCGTTCGTAAAGATCAGCGCTGTGCACGGTCGTGCCATCCCGCCGGATGTCTGTTTCGCCTACGATCTGGACAACAACAGCGCGACGTTTGTCGAAGAGCTGCCCGGCACGCCATTTGGCAATGTGCTGGTGTTTGCCGATACCGACTCTGACTCCGGCGAACTGGTGAGCGCGGAAATTCGCGCCTACTCCGCCGTGGGCCCCGACTTCTCTTTCTTTAGCGATGGGCAGGCCAACCGATTTAATAACGGCATTGGCGTATGCAGCACCAATGAAGGGGCCGGCTGCGCTGCCGACCAACACACGCTCGATAACCAGGGCGGACGCGACGCCATTGTGGCGGTGTTCGACCATCAGGTGGATTTCGCCGATTTCGAGATTCTCTTTACCCTGGCGGACGCCGATGTGCAGTGGTGGATTGGGTCGGGCGACGCTGATTACTTGCTAACCGGTATCACGCCGGCTGGCGTGGGTGCCTCGCTCAGCGGTGTCACCTTCGGTAGCAATAACGGCAGCGACCCCCGCTCGGTTGCATTGTCAGGCACGGGTAACGTGCTGATCATCGCCACCCCTCTGGATCAGACCAACGACGGCGTCAAGATTGACGAAATCCGTGGTTGCAGTATCCCGGCCCCTGACCCGGCATCACTGGGCGATCGGGTGTGGAAAGACCTAGACGGCAACGGCCTGCAAGACGCCGGTGAACCCGGTGTGGACGGCATCACTGTTAACTTGTGGACCGATGATGACGGTGACGGCAGTCCTGACACACAGATCAACACCACCACCACCGACAGCAACGGTTTCTATGGTTTCGACAATCTGGATCCGTCGCTCACTTATGTCGTTCAGTTCATCAACGATCCGAGCATGAACATGCCGTTCACCAGCGCCAACGCTGGCGATGACCTACTGGACAGCGATGCGGATCCGGACTCAGGCATTACCGGCCCGATCAATCTGGCCCCGGGTGAGAACAACACCACTATCGATGCGGGCCTGGTGAATGCGCCGGCCAGCCTGGGTGACAAAGTCTGGAAAGACCTTGATGGTGATGGCCTGCAGGGCGCCGATGAGCCCAGCGTAGCCGGTATCACGGTAAACCTGTGGACCGACGATGACGGTGATGGCAACCCCGACACCCAAATCGACACCACAGCGACTGATAGTGGCGGCATGTACGGGTTTGCTGATTTGGATCCAACGCTAACCTACGTGGTTCAGTTCGTTAACGATCCGGACATGAACATGCCCTTCACGACGGCCGATGCAGGCGATGACGCGTTGGACAGCGACGCCGATCCGAACACCGGCATTACCGGCCCGATCAACCTGGGCCCGGGCGAGAACAACCCGACCATCGACGCCGGCCTGATCAACGCTCCGGCCAGCCTGGGCGACAAACTCTGGAAAGACCTGGATGGCGACGGCCTACAGGGCACGGATGAGCCCGGCGTCGCTGGCATCACGGTGAACCTTTGGACCGATGATGACGGTGACGGTACGCCGGACACACAGATCGACAGCACCAGCACCGACGGTGATGGCATGTATCTGTTTGACGATCTCGATGCCTCACTCACCTATGTCGTTCAGTTCATCAACGATCCTTCCATGAACATGCCGTTCACCATCGCCAACGCAGGCGATGACACGCTGGACAGCGATGCCGATCCGAACACCGGCATCACCGGCCCGATCAACCTGCAGCCAGGTGAGTTCAACCCCACAATTGACGCGGGCCTGATCAACGCCACCGCCAGTCTGGGTGATTTTCTCTGGAAAGACCTGGACGAAGACGGCCTGCAGGGCAGTGATGAGCCGGGCGTACCGGGCATCGTGGTAAACCTGTGGACCGACGATGACGGTGACGGCACTCCCGACACCCTGATCGACACCACTACCACCGACAACGACGGCATGTACGGCTTCGACGATCTGGACTCGACACTGACCTACGTAGTGCAGTTTGTGAACGATCCGGATATGAATATGCCGTTTACCACACCCAACAACGGTGATGACGCGGCTGACAGTGATGCCGCACCGGGCAGTGGCTTTACCGGCCCGATTGATCTCGCCCCGGGTGAGAACAACAACACCATTGATGCCGGTCTGATCAACCTGCCGGCCGCTCTCGGCGACTTCGTCTGGAAAGATCTTGATGGCAACGGCCAGCAGGATGCGGGCGAGCCGGGTGTTCAGGGCATTGTAGTAAACCTGTGGACCGACGATGACGGCGACGGCACCCCCGACACCTTACTCGAGACCACCACCACCGGCATTGCAGGCGGCTACGTGTTCCAGATGCTGGATCCAACGCTGACGTACATTGTTGAGTTCGTTAACGACCCGGCGATGAACATGCCGTTCACCGCGCCGAACGAAGGCGACGATGAGACCGACAGCGATGCGGACCCCACCTCGGGTCTGACCGGCCCGATCCAGCTTACCTCCGGTGAGTTCAACATGACCGTCGATGCCGGCCTGGTTAACACGCCTGCCAGCATTGGCGACTTTGTTTGGAAAGACCTGAACGGTGACGGCCTGCAGAGCAGCGATGAGCCGGGTATCCCGGGCATCGTGGTGAACCTGTGGACCGATGATAACGGTGATGGCATTGCCGACACCCTGATCGACACCACCAGCACTGACGGCGATGGCATGTACGGCTTCGGCAATCTGGATCCGACGCTCACCTATGTGGTGCAGTTTGTGAATGATCCGGACATGAACATGCCGTTCACCACACCTAACAACGGTGATGACGCCGCTGACAGTGATGCGGCATCGGGCAGTGGCTTTACCGGTCCGATTGATCTTGCCCCGGGTGAGAACAACAATACCATTGACGCTGGACTGATCAATCTGCCGGCCGCACTGGGCGACTTCGTCTGGAAAGATCTTGATAGCAACGGCCAGCAGGATCCGGGCGAGCCTGGCGTTCAGGGCATTGTGGTGAATCTGTGGACCGACGATGACGGTGACGGTGCCCCAGACACCTTAATCAGCACCACTACCACTGGCGTTGCCGGCGGCTACGTGTTCCAGATGCTGGATCCGACGCTGACTTACATTGTTGAGTTCGTTAACGACCCGGCGATGAACATGCCGTTCACCGTGCCGAACGAAGGCGACGATGAGACCGACAGCGATGCTGATCCCACCTCCGGTCTGACCGGCCCGATCACGCTTGGCTCCGGTGACTTCAACATGACCATCGATGCTGGTCTGGTGAACCTGCCGCCGCCGCTGCTCGCGAGCGTTGGCGATAAGGTCTGGAAAGACCTGAACGACAATGGCCAGCAGGATACGGACGAGCCCGGTGTGGGTGGCATCACAGTCAATCTGTGGACCGACGATGACGGTGACGGTACTCCCGACACGCTGATCGACAGCACCAGCACCGACAGCGATGGCATGTACGGCTTTACGGATCTGGACCCGTCGCTAACGTACATCGTAGAGTTCGTTAATGACCCGGCGATGAACATGCCATTCACCGATCAGGGCGTGGGCGATCCAGCCAGCGACAGCAACGCAGACCCCGACAGCGGCCTGACCGGCCCCATCAATCTGGCGCCTGGTGAAAACAACAACACCATCGACGCCGGCCTGGTGGTACCGCCGGGCAACGAAGACGCCTCGCTGGGTGACTACGTGTGGATCGACTCCAATGAGGACGGCATCCAGGGCCCGGATGAGCCACCGGTGGCGAGCCTGCGCGTGCGTTTGTTCATCGATACCGACGGTGACGGTGAGCCGGATACCAATATCCGCACCACCAATACTGATGGCACCGGGTTCTACCGGTTCGACTTCCTCGACCCCGGAGTTACCTACTGGGTGTTCTTTGACATCGAAGGCACCGATTTGCAGTTCACGCTGCAGGATATAGGCGCCGATGATCTGGACAGCGACGTTGATCCGAACACCGGCTTCAGTGGCCCGATCGTACTGGGCTCGGGCGAGCACAACCCCACCATTGATGCGGGCGTGTTCAAGCCGGACGTGCTGGACGTCGACCGCGATGGTGTGTCGAACGAGCTTGATAACTGCGAGATGGTGTTCAACTGGCAGCAGATCGACGCCGACGGTGACGGCTACGGCAACCGCTGCGACGCGGACTTTGACAACAACTGCATGGTTGATTTTGTCGACATGTCCATGTTCAAGGCCGCCATGTTCTCCACCCAGGCGATGTACGACCTGAACAGCGACGGCAACGTCGACTGGGTCGACCTGAGTGAGTTCAAGGCGATGTTCCTGCAGGCACCGGGCCCGAACGGCACAGAAGGCCTCTGCGGACAATAACGCAGCCGCGCGGAGGTTGTCCCCAGGGATAACCTAAACCAGTGCGTCTGCCTTGGCCCTCGGGCTGAAGCAGCGTAAACAAGGAAGGCGGGTAGCCATGCTACCCGCCCTTTTTTGCGGCGCGCCATCACCGGCTATGGCTGCACTGCCCGCCACGGTACAGCGCATTCGCCGCCGGATGGCGACACTTTGCATCCCGCCCATAACTTCACATAATGGCAATCCTGGCGATGCCCCAAAGATGTTCGCCTCAGGGACTGCGGCGGGGGCACACAACGCAGTCCCAGCGATTCGGAGCGTTTGGGATGTTAAGTAAACCGCTTTTCGGCACGGCCTTTTTGCTCTCTCTGGGCTTGGCCTTCCCCGGCCAGCCTGCCGCTGCCCAGAGTACAGGCGTGGATGATGCTGTCGCCGCTATTGTGCAAACCCTTGAGGATCAGGGCTTCGAGGTGCCGCTGATTGTGGATCACGCCGCGGCGGCGGACAGCGTGGGTCTGGAATTGCGCCCGACACAGCTAGTCTACGCGCGCCCTGGCGGGCAGCGCGGGCTGGAACGATGGCTGCTGTCCCGCAGCCCCACCGCCGCGATTGATCTGCCGATAAAGTACCTGGTGTTCGAAGACGCGCAGGGCAATGTGGTCCAGCGCTTCAATCCGGTTGGCTATCTCACCGACCGTCACGGCATCGAGGCCAACGATGTGTTGTTCCGCCTCACCGATCTGGCCAGCGCTCAATTCGGCGACGCCCGCACTGGATTAGTTACACAACCAAGCACCCAGAGCCTCACTGAATCGCTGGACGACCTGCTGGCCGCCCTGGCCGGTGTGCCCGACATTCGGGTGCCGCTGGTGTTGGACTACGATGATGATCCCTCGCTCGCGCAAGGCCCGGTACTGGTGATATTCGGCAATCCGAATATCGGCACCGCGCTAATGCAGGCGACCCAGGAGACGGGTATCGACCTGCCGCTGGAAATTCTTCTGTGGCAAAACGATGAAGGCGTGTTTGTCACCTACAACGATCCGCTGTTCATTGCCCAGCGCCACGGGGTGCAGGGCGAGGAGGATACGCTGGCGACCATTCAGGGAGCGCTGGCGAACTTCTCCTCCATTGCCGCAGGACTGTAGCGCTCGTGCCGTGGTGCCCGACAGCAGGCCTGTCGGGGCACCCACTACCGATCCTCTCAGGCTAATCAGCTCGCGCGCACAGTACCTGTGGCGCGGGCAGGTATGATCAGCGACGATGCAGGCAAGTGCGTGCCAGTCAGCCGCCGTCCGTGCCCGTGGCCTGGGCTGTTTCCAGCGCATTGCTCTGATAGCAACTGACGCGATTGCGCCCCTGGGCTTTGGCCTCATACAGTGCCTGGTCGGCGCCACTAATCAGTACTTGCAGGTGCTGATGCGGCTGCGGATGCAGAGTGGCGACGCCAAAGCTCATCGTCACTTGCCTATGTGAGGGCGAGCCCTCGTGGGCGATACCCATCGCTAGTACTCGTTCGCCCGCCGCCTCAGCCAGCGCCAGCGCATCGCCTGCGCAAGTATCTGGCAAGATCATGGCAAACTCCTCTCCCCCGTAGCGGGCCACACAATCGTTCGGCCGCTGCACCATGGTATCTAGTGCATCGGCTACCAGCCCCAAGCACTCATCCCCCCTCGGGTGCCCGTAGCGATCGTTGTAACGTTTGAAATGGTCCACATCGGCAAGTATCAGCGAGATCCCACTGCCCCCGCGAATGGCGGCTGACCACTCACGCGCAAGCACCTCATCAAAGTACCGACGATTGCGCAGCCCGGTGAGCGCATCCGTAATCGAGTGTTCCTGAAGCTGCGCCACCAGCAACCCAACCTGTTTTTTCTCCTCCAGCAACGCCACCTGCATCTCGCGCAGCGCCACGATCTTCTCACGCAAGCTCGAATTCAGATCCATCACCTGGCTGTTCTTGATTTCCAGATTACCCGCCAGGTCCATATTGACGAACGAGTACCGAACGGAGCGCCGATAAAACCGCCCGAAGCGCTTGGCGCACATCAACAGGAACACCGTCCAGACAACCAACACCAGGGCAACCGCGTACAGCGAGCTGTTGCCCTGCAGCGCAAGCACCACGATGGTAGGCAGCGTCAGACCCAGTGCAAACGCCCCGTAGATACGCAAGATGAAAGAATAGGCCAGCACCGCACCACTTTGCATACCGGCAATAATCGTAATCACCAGCAAGAGCTGATACGGGCTCGCGATACCGGCAAGATAAGCACTGGTTCCGCCCCACAATACGCCGCTGATGCCCTGAGTGAACATCAAACGCTTCACCCAAGGCGCGCTGTCCGCCTCAGCCGAGGTTTTATGGTACTGCCGTTTGTGGTAATGGCGCAGAGCGATCATGCTCAAGTACCCAAGCCCCGCGCCGCTCAGCCACCACAGATTGGCCGTTCGCCAGAACGTCGCGCATACCAACAGGCCAGCGAAAATACTGGCCGAATAGGCTGTGGCTGACTGGGCGTATATAAGATCAACGCATCGCCGCCGGATGCGCTCGCGCTGTGTGCCGGGGTTGGTCAACGTCCGCCTGCCATCCTTTGCATGCCGATAATTAGAGTAGGTGTTCCCTGTACAGCTATCGGCGGCCAAGGGCGTTTCTTAACTACCGGTTACTGGCGAGCTTATCAAGGCAACTGACCACTTATGCGCCTTCCAGGGCTTATGCAAAACAATCAGCGCCCACACCTCAGGTGGCGCTGCAATAGAATCTGTGTAATGTTTCGCCCGCGCTTGCGACTGTTGGTGAAATGGCTGAGTGCATAAGGATTTTCTTTGGCGCGCGACTCTCAATTTCAGCAACTGTTAACTGAGCACGCCTCGATGATTGCCCGCATCGCAAGCT
>CBDUQI010000016.1:0-46615 GCA_965369325.1 uncultured Gammaproteobacteria bacterium | reverse complement strand
TCGCGCGGGCGGCGAATCGCGCTAATATACCGGAAGGTGAACCGGTATTTTGGTGAATATGCGTGTCTAAGCGCGACTCCGAAAAAAAACCTAACAGTCACGCAGAGCCCCCCACGCAGGATGAGGGCCAACTGTTCGCCCAGGCGATGGCCGGGGTTAAGCCGTTGCGCCCAGACAATCGGGTGGTGCGCCAGCCGCCGGCGGTGCGCCCCGCACGGCACGCCAGGGCGCTGGGTGGACAGGCAATGTCGGACCCGGAGCAACCTGTAGAAAGACTGGAGGCTGGCGAGCAGTCCAGCTTCAGGCGTCACAGTGTGCGCCCGGGGGTGCTGCGTGATTTGCGGCGCGGCAAACACCCAGTTGACGGCACCATCGACCTGCACGGGATGACCGCACGGGTTGCGCTGGGCGCATTGTCGGAGTTTGTCGAGCACGCACTGCGACGGCGTGATCAATGTCTGCGCATCGTGCACGGCAAAGGCCTGCGCTCGGGCGCGGACGGGCCGGTACTGAAAGGTGAAGTGCATCACTGGCTAAGCCAGCATGCACAGGTGCTGGCCTTTACCTCTGCACGGGCCAACGATGGCGGCAGCGGCGCCGTGATCGTGCTGCTGAGCCAGCGCCGTTAACCACGCCGGGGGCCGTCAAATCAGCGCCTGGACACGCCTTCATTCAGGCCTCGGGCGGGGCCGACGGCTAACATCATGGATCTGCAGCAACTCCGCCAGCACGGTGGTCGCATAGGCCCCGCGCGACAAGGAAAACTGCAGCGTCAGGTCCGCACCCTCCAGTGACCAGCTAAGTGCTTCAGGATACAGGCGCAGCGCGCGACGATCCTGCTTTAACCCCGCGCTCTCCAACCCCTGTGCGTACAGAGCCAGGGCCTCGCCCGTGTGTCGCTCCAGTTGCGCCACCGCACCTGAGCTCGGCAGCTCGCCCCGGCCCCAAAGTGGGCCACTGGGATGAATATCAAACTGCGCCAGCCGCTCAAGCAGCGCAGCATCTAGTGCTTCCACCGCAAACCAGCTGGCACTGCCGGCTAACGAGGCGACATCACCCGCCTGAAGTTGGTTCCAGGAACCATCGTCAACCCGTGCCTGC
The DNA here is from genome assembly GCA_965369325.1 of uncultured Gammaproteobacteria bacterium. GTDB lineage: Bacteria > Pseudomonadota > Gammaproteobacteria > Steroidobacterales > JBCBZW01 > CBDUQI01. The sequence continues at coordinate 45,514 of CBDUQI010000016.1, read as the reverse complement.
AGCACCTGATCAAAGATCAGGCTGCGCGCGGCAGACAGCGCGTGGCTGCGCTGCTCGCGACGAAGGCGGGTGCCGGACTCGAACATTGCACGGGCGTTGGCCAAATTGCGCCCCCCAGCATAGCGTTGTGGCCCGAAATAATTGGGCACGCCGATCTTTCCCACGGCACTGAGCCGCTGCGTCAACCATTCGCGCTGGGCGTCGCTGAGCGTTGCCTGAGGATCTTCGATCGCATGTATCCCGGACACCTTGAGGACGAAGGCGTTGGCGCGATGCGCGCCCCGGCGCAACTTGCGCCGCTGCGCCTGTACCGACAGCAGGCTCACCCACCCGTGCTCGCCCACATCAAAACGCTGGCCGGCTTCAGGTTCCACCGCCATCGCCGGCAAGGTAATCCATTGACGAGTTACGGCATGACGGTCCTTCAAACCGCAATACCCGACATCGCGCGGCGCCACGCCGCAGCCACGTGCGACGGCGCTGATCGCCTGGCTGGTCGTCGCATTAGATTTTTCAATCTGCACCAGCCGATGCGGACCTTCACCATCAGCCTCGAACCCCAGTTGCTCGTCCACCCGAAAATCTTCCGGGCATGCACGAATATCACCGGCCAGCGCAATGGGTCCGTGTGCGCGCGTGGGCGCCGGATCAGCTGTGGATGTCATCGAGAGCAGATCATTCGGGCTGGCGGAATTCCTCATCCACCACGGGCGCATCCAGCACCTGATAAAACGACTCACCGTCCTTGATCATGCCCAGGTCCTGGCGTGCCCGCTCTTCGGCGGCCTCCAGACCGTCGCGCAAATCGCGCACTTCAGCATATAGGCGTCCGTTGCGCTCTGTCAGCCGTTCATTCTCGTCATTCTGCACCTTTACGGCATGCTCAAGTCGCCACACCTCGGCCATCCCCTCCGGCGAAATCCACAGCTTGTACTGCAGGCCAGCCAGGGCGAGCAGCAAAACGGCTGCAGTGATTTTGGCGGTGCTGAGTCTCATACTTTCCTATTCTGCAGGCGCGGTAACCTCACCGCAGCGCGTACCTTAAAGCTGGATAAAAAACGCGTCACGCCCAGGATAACGGGCACGATCGCCCAACTGTTCCTCGATGCGTAACAATTGATTGTACTTGGCGATGCGGTCCGAGCGCGACAACGAGCCGGTTTTGATCTGGGTAGCACTGGTACCGACGGCAATATCGGCAATGGTCGCATCGGAGGTCTCCCCGGAGCGATGCGAGACTACAGCGGTGTAACCGGCCTTCTGCGCCATGTCGATCGCCTGCAGTGTCTCGGTCAGCGTGCCGATCTGATTCGGTTTGATCAGGATGGAGTTACCAATCCCCTCCTCGATGCCGCGGGCCAGAATTTCGGTGTTGGTGACAAACAGATCGTCGCCGACCAGTTGCACGCGAGAGGCCAGCGCTTTGCTAAGCAAGGCCCAGCCTTCCCAGTCGCTCTCATCCATCCCATCTTCGATCGAGATGATAGGCCAGTCGTTGGCCAGCGCCACCAGATACTCACAAAACCCGGCGGCATCAAAACTGCGCCCTTCCGCAGCCAGCTGGTAGTTACCGTCTGAGTAAAATTCCGAGCTCGCCACATCCAAACCCAGATACACATCTTTGCCCAGGCTCAGGCCCACCTCGCCAACCGCTTTGGCGATCGTCTCAAGCGCTGCCTCGTTACTCGGCAGGTCAGGTGCGAAGCCCCCCTCATCACCCACAGCCGTGTTCAGGCCCTGACTGTTCAGCACGCTCTTTAGTGCATGAAATATCTCGGCGCCATAGCGCACGGCCTCCGCCAGGGTAGGCGCACCCACCGGTAGCACCATGAACTCCTGAATATCCAGCGCATTGTCTGCGTGAGCCCCCCCGTTAATGATATTCATCATCGGCACTGGCATGCCCAGAACGTGCTTGGAATCGGCACCAGTAGCTAGCCGCTGGTACAACGGCGTGCCGGCCGAGCGCGCGGCGGCCTGTGCGTTCGCTAGCGATACCGCCAACAATGCATTAGCCCCCAGGTGAGATTTGTTCGCGGTGCCATCCGCCTCGATCATGCGTGCGTCCAGTGCTGCCTGATCCATCGCGTCCATCCCCAGCACCGCCTCACGCAACGGCCCGTTGGCGTTAGCGACGGCTTTGCGCACGCCCTTACCGAGATAGCGGCTTTTGTCACCGTCACGCAGCTCCACCGCCTCACGCGTGCCGGTCGAGGCGCCCGAAGGCACGGCCGCGCGCGCGTGGGTGCCATCGGCCAGCGTGACATCTGCCTCTACGGTCGGGTTACCGCGGGAATCGAGAATTTCTCTGGCCCGGATATCAGTGATGCTCACCATCGCTCGTTTGTCCTTACACTGTGGTCGCTGTGGCACGCCGCTGGCGGGCCAACTCAATTTATTACGCCGCCGGCATCGCGCTCAATCCAGCGCCAGCGCCTGTTCGTGCAATGGCGCGGATTTAACCAGCGTGTCCAGAGCTTTCAGGCTATGCAGCAACGCCTCGAAATGCGCCATGGGCCATGCATTGGGTCCGTCGCTTAGAGCCTCATTCGGGTTCGGATGGGTTTCCATGAACACGCCGGAGACGCCCGCCGCCACCGCCGCCCTGGCCAGCACCGGCACAAATTCCCGCTGCCCGCCTGACGCGCTGCCCTTACCCCCGGGCAACTGCACCGAGTGGGTGGCATCAAACACAACCGGGCACTGGGTATCGCGCATCACCGCGAGCGAGCGCATGTCCGACACCAGATTGTTATACCCAAAGCTAAAGCCGCGCTCGCACACCATAATTTGCTCGTTGCCGGTGCTGCGTGCCTTGTCGACCACGTTGCCCATCTCCCACGGCGACAGGAACTGGCCCTTTTTGATATTCACCGGTTTGCCGCAACCTGCAGCCGCCAGCAGAAAATTTGTCTGTCGGCACAAAAAGGCCGGCGTCTGCAGCACGTCCACCACCTCCGCGACCTCCGCCAGCGGCGTGTCCTCGTGCACATCGGTGAGCACCGGCACCCCAATCTGCTCGCGTACCTTCTGCAGGATCTTGAGGCCCTGCTCAATCCCCGGTCCGCGGTAGCTGGCGCCGGAGGAACGATTGGCCTTGTCGAAAGAGGACTTGTAAATAAACGGTACGCCAACCCGCTGACAGATCTCTGCCAGCGTACCCGCCGTCTCAAACGCTAACGCTTCGCTTTCGATTACGCAGGGCCCTGCGATGACAAACAGCGGATGGTTCAGGCCGACATCATGCCCGCACAGCTTCATTTGCCAGTCCCTCGGTTAACCTGCGCGCGTGCGCGGCTCAAGCTTCCACCGCCAACGGCACGCGGCCGCGACGATACTCCCGCGCAGCATGGACAAAGCCACTGAACAGTGGATGCCCGTCTCGCGGATTGGAGGTGAACTCAGGATGGAATTGCGAGGCGACAAACCACGGATGGTCCGCCAGCTCGATCATCTCCACCAGCCCGTCCACGGAGTAGCCGGAGAACACCATGCCTGCGTTGCTCAAGCGCTCAAGATAGTTGTTGTTGAATTCGTAGCGATGGCGATGCCGTTCCACGATGACGTCTTGAGCGTAGTGTTCGCGCGCCCGGGTGTCTGCGCTCAGCAGGCATTTTTGCCCACCCAAACGCATAGTGCCGCCAAGATCTGAGTCCTCTGAGCGTTGCTCAGTGCTGCCATCGCGGTCCTGCCACTCGTGAATCAGTGCAATCACCGGATGGGGTGAGGCACGATGGAACTCTGAGCTGTGCGCATCCTCCAGCCCCACGACGTTGCGGGCAAATTCGATCACCGCAATCTGTAGCCCTAAGCAAATCCCCAGGTACGGCACGTTGTTCTCACGCGCATATTGCGCCGCCAGAATCTTGCCCTCGATGCCGCGATCACCAAACCCGCCCGGTACCAGAATCGCATCAGTGCCCGCCAGCACTGCGGCGCCATCCTCCTCCAGGTCCTGCGCTTCCACGTACTGAATGTTCACTTTTACCCGGGCGTGCAGGCCAGCGTGAGTCAGTGCCTCGCTGATGCTTATGTACGAATCGCGAAAGTCCACGTACTTGCCGACCATCGCGATGTTCACTTCGCTCTTCGGGTTGCTCTTGGCCTGAATCACCCGCTCCCACTCGCCAAGATCCGCCGGCGGCAGGTCCAGGCCGAACTTCTCGACCACGATGTCGTCTAGACCCTGTTCGTGCAACAGCACCGGAATTTTATAAATATCATCCGCATCTTCGCCGCTGATCACCGCGCGCGGCTCCACATTGGTGAACAGCGCAATCTTGCGTCGCTGCTCATCCGGCAGCGGTCGCTCAGAACGGCACAACAGAATATCGGGCTGAATACCAATCGAGCGCATTTCTTTCACAGAATGCTGGGTGGGCTTGGTCTTGATCTCGCGTGAAGTGGCGATGTACGGCACCAATGTCAGGTGCATAAACAGTGCATTGCGCGGCCCCACCTCCACCCGGAACTGACGAATGGCCTCCAGAAAGGGCAGTGACTCGATATCGCCCACGGTGCCACCAATCTCGACCATGCAGATATCGGCATCGCCGGAGCCTCGGCGGATGGAGCTGATGATTTCGTTCGTAATATGCGGGATCACCTGCACCGTGGCGCCCAGATAGTCGCCCCGTCGCTCCTTGCGTATCACCCGGTTGTAAATACGCCCGGTGGTGAAGTTGCTGTTGCGGCCAGTGGTGGTACGCACGAATCGCTCATAGTGGCCCAGATCCAGATCGGTCTCGGCACCGTCCTCGGTGACGAACACCTCGCCGTGCTGGAACGGGCTCATGGTGCCCGGATCTACGTTAATGTACGGGTCCAGCTTCATCATGCTGACCGTGAGGCCACGTGCTTCGAGAATAGCGCCCAGCGACGCCGACGCAATGCCCTTTCCAAGGGAAGAGACAACGCCGCCCGTAATAAATACATAGTGAGTCATGTGGTGATCCCGTGCGCAGCAGACATGGTGTCCGGCGATGGCTTTGCGGCACACCTGCAAGACGGGAAATCAGACTAGCAAATTGCCGCCCTGGCAGCAATCAATTCAATGCCGGGTGATCGTGCCAGTGCAGCGCCACGCCCGACTCACCCGGCGCACACGCGGCACTTTGCGCAATCCACCGATCGGCCACCGCCAGCAGTTGGTTGCTGCCATACAGCAGCGGCACGCGTGCCCTCATCCAGGGCACCACCTGCGATTCGTGCAAAAGGCTCTTCAGGCGGCGCCGATACGGATCGCCCGGACGACGTAGGCGCTCGCCGCCCTGGCGAAAGCGCACTTGAAGATCCGCGCGCGACATAATCTCGCGGCGCAGTGGCCCGGGCCCGGCGAGCAACACCGTGCCCAGCCCCTCGGGCAGCACCAGCGGTTGGCCCGGTGCCAACGCCAAGGCAAGATCACCCGGCAACGCACGCTGAGCGGGTAGTAGGTACAGGTAGCCGCGGTAGCGACGAATCTCCGTGTCATGCCAGGCCAGGCAGGGCTGGGCATCGACCGCTGCGCTGAGCAAATCGCCCAGCCCCTGTTGCAGGCGTGCGGCCGGCGGCATGGGCTGGTTGTGGCTGCGAATCCAAGCGCGCAGCGCGTTGCAGGCACGTCCCGGGCTAAGGTGATGCAAAGGCTCGACAGCGATTCTCGCCAGCGGTGCCGTGACCGGCTCCGGCGAGGACAACGGGGCGGTCTGCAGATCTTGCAGACCCAGCACCTGCAGGGCGTGCGCCGCATCACCCAGGTGCTGCGCGCTGCGCCCCAGCGTCCCCAGCATGCCCGGCCAGCGTTCGCGCAGCTGCGGCATCACCCGTGCGCGCAGAAAGTTACGGTCGAAGCGCAGGTTTTCATTGCTCGGGTCTTCGATCCAGTTCACACCGTGCTGCTGTGCGTATGCCTGCAACCCCGCACGCGAGCAAGACAGTAACGGGCGCACATGCAGCCCCTCGCCCAACGTACTAACCGCAGGCATGGCCGCCAGCCCGGCGACGCCCGCACCGCGCAGCAAGGCCAGCAGCAAGGTTTCGGCCTGATCATCGCCATGATGGGCGCTCAGCAGCGCCTCGCCCGGCGCGAGCTCGCAGGAAAAGAATTGATAACGCGCCTCCCGCGCCACCGCCTCCACACTCTGACCTGGGCCCGGGGCCAGCTTTAGCGCGACCGAGCGATAGGCGAGCCCCAGTCGGGCCGCTGTCTCGCGGCAATGGGCGGTCCATTCACCGGAGCCCTCATGCAGCCCGTGATCGACGTGCAACAAGCGCAGGTTTTGCGGCGCAGCTGGCAGCGGCGTGCCGTCGGCCTCCCGTGTGCGTTGCTGCCAGCGCACCATCGCATGCACCAGCACAGAGGAATCCAGCCCACCGCTGTAGGCGATGGCGTAACGGGACGGCAGCATGTACCCGGCCCGAGTACAGGGCGCAGCAATACGCGCCGAAAGACCGGGCGATGACAATTCGCGGGTGACGGCCGCCGCGGGCAGCGCGGCCGTGGAGGATCGAACCCGGCCGTCGGGCGGCCCGGTTGCGGCCTCAGGCTTCCCGGTACACGCCATTGGCGCTCAGGCGCTCGTAACGGCCGGCGATCAGCGTGTCTGCGTCCATGTCTTCAAACGACTCCAGATTGGCCACCAGCGCGTTACGCAGTGTCTGTGCCATGGCATCGTGATCGCGATGTGCACCGCCTAAGGGCTCAGGAATAACCTCATCGACCAGATCCAGACTGCTCAGCCGGTCCGCCGTAATGCCCATGGCCTGGGCGGCCTCTTCGGCTTTCTCGGCGCTGCGCCACAAGATAGTGGCGCATCCCTCAGGCGAGATCACCGAGTAAATGGAGTACTGGCACATCAGCACACGATCACCGACACCAATTGCCAGCGCGCCGCCGGAACCGCCTTCGCCGATGACGGTACAGATAATGGGGGTCTTCAGCCGTGCCATGACCAACAGGTTGCGGGCGATCGCCTCACTCTGTCCGCGCTCTTCTGCACCAATTCCAGGATAGGCACCTGGCGTGTCGATAAAGGTCAGCAGCGGCAGTTTAAAGCGCTCGGCCATGTGCATGATACGCAACGCCTTGCGATACCCCTCAGGCCGCGGCATACCAAAATTCCGCGCAACCTTCTGCTTGGTATCGCGCCCTTTCTGGTGGCCGATAATCGCCACCGGACGCCCCTCAAGGCGAGCCAGACCAGTGACGATGGCCGGGTCGTCACGGTACAGCCGGTCGCCGTGCAGCTCCTGGAAATCGGTAAAAATTTTATCCAGATAATCCAGCGTATATGGACGCTGTGGATGCCGCGCCAGTTGCGCCACCTGCCAGGCTGACAAATCGGAAAAAATCTGCCGGGTGAGCGCCTCGCTTTTGCTCTGCAGGCGTGAGATCTCCTCGCCGATATTCACCTCAGTGTCCGAATCGACAAACCGCAGCTCGTCTATCTTCGCCTCAAGGTCGGCAATCGGGCGCTCGAAGTCCAGAAAGTTCAGATCCATAGTGCAAATACAGTCCAAAAGGGTATTGGCGCACCATAGCCGGACTGACGCGCGCGGACAAGGACTTCGGCAACATCGCCCTCCCGTCCCGGTAACGGCCAATCAGTGCTCGGGTTCATCTGCCGGCGCTGTTGCCGCAGCATTAGCTGCGTTGGTACACCAGATGGATGGCCTGCTCACCCGCCAGCCGATGCAAACGCTCCATCATCTCCCGCGTCGGCTTGACCGCCCAGTCTTCGCCAAGTTCTATACGGGCCCTGGCGTTCTCGCGGGTGTAACAGATGCAGATGCGGCAATCGCCCCCGCGATACGGCGCCAAAATATCGCGCAGAGCGGCGACGAAGTCAGCGCCAGGCGCCTCACCCGTTGCTGCCTGTGCGGTATCGCCGTTGGCGCTCCACACGATGTCCATGCGCTTGGCGTAGCGTTCGCGCGCCTGCTCCAGGTCCAAAATAGTATCGGCCGTCGCACGCCAGCCGTCCAGAAACTCATCGTAGCGCAGCCCGCCTTCAATCAGCAGGATGGTGTCTTTGGCAATGACGGTCCTAAAGCGGTTGTAAACCTCTTCAAAAACGCTGACCTCAATCCGGCCCGAGCGGTCGTCCAGCATGATGGTCGTGCGAGGCCCGCGCTTGCGCAGCTCAATCGCCAATCCCGCAATGGTGACTTTGCGCTTTACCGCGTAGCTGCGTTGCCGATCAGCAGCGGTCGGCGCATCGCCCAGAATATCGCCCAGCTTGCCGCTGGTGAGCGGGCGTAATTCGCGCTCGTACTGACTGTAGGGATGACCGGTCAGATACAACCCCAGCGTGTCGCGCTCGCCGGCCAGACGTTCCTGCTCGCTCCATTCCGGCACCGCCTTGAGCGTATTGGCGCTGGCCTCCTCGCGAGCATCGGGCGGGCCCGGTTGCGCGACGCCGAACAAGTCCTCCTGCCCGGCTGCGCTGTCCCGCGCCTGTTGGTCGGCAGCGCGAATCGCATTGCTCAAGTGGCTCATCAGGGTAGCGCGATTGGCCCCGAGCGGATCCAGCGCGCCCGCCCGGATCAGCGCCTCCAGCACCCGGCGGTTGGCCTTTTGCAAATCGATACGCTGGCAAAACGAGCTGAGGTCTGCATACGGGCCGTTCTCGGTGCGCTCCGCCAAGATGGCCTCGACCGCGCCCTGGCCCACGCCTTTGATGGCACCGAGCCCATAGCGGATCGCGTTGTCCTGCGGTGCCGTAAACATGTGGCTGGACCGGTTGACGTCGGGCGGCTTTACTTGCAGACCGATCGTGTTGCACTCATCGATCAGGGTCATGATCTTGTCGGTATGCTCCATATCAGCCGACAACACGGCCGCCATAAAGGCCGCACGGTAGTGTGCCTTTAACCAGGCCGTCTGATAGGACAGCAAGGCATAGGCGGCGGAGTGCGATTTGTTGAACCCGTAACCGGCGAACTTCTCCATCAGATCGAAAATGTGGGTGGCTACCTGCTCATCCACACCGCCAGCGCGCGCCCCGTCCATGAACACCGAGCGCTGCTTGGCCATCTCCTCGGCTTTCTTCTTGCCCATCGCGCGGCGCAGCAGATCAGCACCACCCAGCGAGTAGCCCGCCAGCACCTGTGCGATCTGCATCACCTGCTCCTGATACAGAATGACCCCATAGGTCGGTTCTAAGATGGCCTCCAGATCGGGGTGCGGGTACACGATAGGCTCTTCGCCGTGCTTGCGGCGGATAAAGTCCTCCACCATGCCGGACTGCAGCGGTCCAGGACGGAACAACGCCACCAGCGCGACGATGTCGCCAAACCGGTCAGGCTGCAGGCGCTTGATCAGCTCGCGCATACCGCGCGATTCCAACTGGAACACCGCCACTGTCTCGCAGCGTTTGAGCAGCGCGAAACTCTCCGGGTCTTCCATCGGGATACGCGCAATATCAATTGGCGGCTGATCCTGGCTGGCGCGCGTCGCGTTAATCGTACGCAACGCGTGATCAATAATCGTGAGCGTGCGTAGGCCCAGAAAATCAAACTTAACCAACCCGGCTGCTTCGACGTCGTCCTTGTCCAACTGAGTGACTTTGCTGGCCCCGCCCTGCTCGCAGTAAAGCGGGGTAAAGTCGGTGAGTGCGGTGGGCGCAATCACCACGCCGCCCGCGTGCTTGCCGGCGTTGCGGGCCAACCCTTCCAGCGATCGGGCCAGGTTCACGGTGGCCTCAACGTCTTCCTCGCTGCGGTACAGGCGCTTGAGCTCTTCGTCGGACTGCAGGGCGGCGCTCAGCGTAATACCGATCTCCATCGGTATTAGCTTGGCAATCCGATCCACGAAACCGTAAGGATGGCCCAGCACCCGCCCGGCATCGCGCACCACCGCGCGCGCCGCCATGCTGCCGAAGGTAATAATCTGCGCCACCCGATCGCGTCCGTAGCGCTGGGCCACGTAGTCGATCACCCGATCGCGCCCGTCCATGCAGAAGTCGATATCAAAGTCAGGCATCGACACCCGCTCTGGATTCAGAAAGCGTTCGAACAGTAACTCGTGCTCTAGCGGATCCAGATCGGTAATTCCGAGCGCGTAGGCCACCAACGAGCCGGCGCCCGAGCCGCGCCCGGGGCCAACCGGCACACTGTTCTCGCGGGCCCAACGAACAAAGTCGGCCACAATCAAAAAGTAACCATCAAAGCCCATATCGCGAATGACTTTAAGCTCGATCGCCAGGCGTTCGACGTACGCCTCATCGCTGACATAGCTGCCCCGGTCCTCGCGCCGGAAGGCCAGCCCGCGCTCGCTTTCGCTGCGCAGAAAGTCCACCTCGCTCATGCCGTCAGGCAAAGCGAACGCTGGCAATACGCTATGGCCCAGATCCAGCACTAGATTGCAGCGGCGGGCAAGGTGCACGGCATTTTCCAGCGCCTCAGGCAGGTCTTCAAACAGGCTGTGCATCTGCACTGGCGTGCGTAAAAACTGCTGGTCGGTGTAGCGCTTGGGCCGACGTTCGTCAGCCAGCGTGTAGCCGTCATGAATGCACACGCGCGCCTCGTGCGTGTTGAAATCCTGCGGCTCTAAGAAACGGACATCATTGGTGGCAATCAGCGGCGTGCCGGTACGCGAGGCTAGTGCCACCGCGCCCTGAAGATGCTCCTCATCCCCTCGCCGACCGGTGCGCTGCACCTCGAGATAGTAGCGATCCGAAAACACCTCGCGCCAACGCGCCAGCGCCAACTCAGCGTGGGCGTCGCGGCCCGCCAGCAAAGCGCGACCGACCTCCCCTTCGGTGCCGCCAGACAGCGCAATCAAATGCTCTGCATCCTCGGCAATCCAGGCAAAGCGCACACGCGGATGCGCACTGGCGCCTTCCTGCCCTTCCAGGTACGCGCGAGAGAGCAGCCGTGATAACGCCCGATAGCCTTCTGCATCCCGGCACAGCAATACCACGCGATGATCCTCACCCGCATCGTCCTCGTCTTGCACCCGCAGGTCGGCACCCACAATAGGCTTGATGCCGCGACGCTCTGCCGCACGGTAGAATTTGACCAACGCGAACAAATTGCAAAAGTCAGTGATCGCGACAGCCGGCATGCCCGCATCAGCGACCGCATTGACCAGCGCCGGGATGCGCACCACACTATCCATCAACGAGTACTCGCTGTGCACGTTCAGATGCACAAACTCAGGCGGCGGGCGCGGCGCCAGCGACGAGTTGGCGGACGTGATCAGCTCACTCATGCATCTGCCCGGAGGGCGGTCGTCGGCGAATGAGCCGAGGCACAGCCAGCAACACACCGCGTGAGGGGTCGGATTGTTCGCTGGGTGCCAGCTCGCCCGGCATGCCCAGATCAAGCCGGGCACTGGCCGCCTGCACCGGGGCGAAACTGTAGCGGTGCAGTTCGCACGGACCGTACAACTGCAATGCCTTCATATGTACCGCTGTACCGTAACCTTTGTGCCGGTCAAACCCGTAGTGCGGGTAATGCTCGTGCCAGGCACGCATTAGTGCATCCCTGGCCTCCTTCGCCAGCACCGAAGCCGCGCTGATCGCAGGCACCAGGCCATCACCGCCCACCACGCCTTGCAACTGGCAACTATCATAGGGCGCACTCAGCGTCGGCAGGGTGTTGCCGTCCACCTGCACCCGCTGCGGGCGTGGGCTCAGTGCTTCGATCGCCCGGCGCATCGCCACCAAAGTCGCCTGTAGAATATTGATCCGATCGATTTCCTCCACGTCGGCAAAGGCAACCGCCCAACTGCGCGCATGCTCGCGAATCTGCGGCGCCAGTTGCGCCCGCTTTTTCCGGCTCAGACGCTTGGAGTCGTCCAGTCCGTCGAATGTTTGCCCAGGATGCAGAATGACTGCAGCGGCGCATACCGGCCCGGCCAGCGGCCCTCGGCCGGCCTCGTCCACCCCGGCCAGACAGTCGCCCGAACGTGCGTTCGCATTCACTGTGCTGCCTCCGCAGTATCCGTTGGGTCGGCGCCGATCAACTCCAGCACCGCGCGGGCGGCCCCCTGATCGGCATCGCAGCGCAACACTTCGTGCAGCTCGGTAAAAGTCTGGGTTAGGTGTGCGGCACCGGCGCGATCGTCCAATTGTGCCAGCACCGCCGCACCCAGCGCCGCCCCACTGACCTGCTCCTGCATCAATTCCGGCACAAGATCAGCCCCCGCGAGTAAATTGGGAATCGCATAACGGCTGACTTTTAACATGGAGAAGCGATCCAGCATCCAACGCGTGAGCCCGGCCAGCCGATAGGCCACCACCATCGGCCGCTTGACGAGCATGGTCTCAAGTGTGGCCGTGCCGGAGGCAAGCAGTACCACATCGCCAGCGGCCAGCGCATCACGCGCGTGGCCGTCGAGCAAGGTCAGTGCCAGTGCCTTACCGCCATTGGAGGCCTGCTCCGCGGCCTGGGCCCGGGCAAAGAGGTCTCGCACTTTGGCATTGGCCATGGGCGCAACAAACCGCAGCTCAGGCCGACGCTCACTTAACCAACGCGCTGCCGCCAGAAAATCGCTCCCAAGCCGCCGCACCTCACCGCCACGACTGCCCGGAAGCAACGCGATCAACTCGCCCTCAACAGGCAGGCCCAGCGCGACGCGTGCGTGTTCGCGTGAGTTATGCATGGGAATATGATCCGCGAGCGGATGGCCCACGTAAACCGCGTCTACCGCGTGATCCTGATAGAACTGCTTTTCAAACGGCAGCAGACACAACACCCGATCCACGCTGGCGTGCATCTTACTCACGCGCCCGGGCCGCCAAGCCCAAAACTGCGGACTCACATACTGCACCGTGCGAATCCCAGCGCGCTTCAACCGGCGCTCTAGGCCCAGATTGAAGTCCGGCGCATCAATGCCCACAAAGACGTGCGGCGGGTGCTTGATCCAGTGGCGAGTTAAACGCCCGCGCAGGCGCAGCAACCCTGGCAGATGCCCCAGCACCTCGACCAGCCCCATCACGGCCAGCTGCTCGGACTGGCCCAATGGGTGACAGCCGGCCGCCTGCATCTGTGGCCCCGCCACGCCTTCAAAACGGGCGTCTGGGTGCGCCTTGGAAATCGCGCGAATCAGACCCGCGCCCAAACGGTCACCAGAGGCCTCGCCGGCGATCATGGCGATCCGCAAAGGCCCGCTGTCGGGCACTAAGAGTGCTTGGCTGGTCACCCGATCAACGGATGATGCTGCGTTCGCCGCCGCGTAGAAAATCAACCAGGGCAAGCAACTCGGGCTCGGTCTGTGCCAGGCTTGCCAGACGTTCAACTGCATCGGTCAACTTCAGATCGGAGCGATAAAGAATTTTGTACGCATTGCGGATGTTGCGGATCTGCTCGGGTGAGAATCCGCGTCGCTTCAACCCTTCGCTATTGATGCCTTTGGGTTTGGCCAGATGCCCGGCAGCCATCACATAGGGTGGCACGTCACGCGACAGCCCCGAGTCCATCGCGCAGAAACTATGCTTGCCCACCCGACAAAACTGATGCACTTTGGTAAACCCGCCCATCACAGCATGGTCGCCAATGGTAACGTGACCGGCTAGGGTGGTGTTGTTTGCCATCACGATGTGATCACCCACCACGCAGTCGTGAGCAATATGCGTGTAAGCCATAATCCAGTTGTCGTTGCCCACCCGGGTCACCTCGCCGCCGCCTTCGGTGCCGCGGTTGATGGTGCAGAACTCACGCACGGTATTGCCATCGCCAATTTCCAACCGCGTCGGCTCATCGTTGTACTTTTTATCCTGCGGCGCCGCGCCGATGGAGCTGAACTGATAAAGATGGTTATTGCGCCCGATGACCGTGGGCCCGCAGATCACCGCGTGGGCGCCTACCGTGCTGCCGGCGCCAATGCTGACATCGGGGCCAATCACGGCATAGGGCCCTACCTGCACATCTTCGGCCAGGCGGGCGCCCGAATCGACAATTGCCGTGGGATGTATCAAGAATCATGCTCCACGCGAGCAGCCATCAGCTCGGCCTTGGCCGCCATTTTGCCGTCGACCTCCGCGACCGTATCGAAACGCCAGATGTTGCGCTTCATACGGGACACACGCACGTTCAGAATAAGCGTATCTCCTGGCTCGACCATGCGCTTAAAGCGCGCATTATCGATGCCGACGATATAGTAAAGGGTGTTCTCGTCCGGCGCGCCCACGCTTCGAAATGCCAGCAGACCGGTCGCCTGCGCAAGCGCCTCGATAATCAGCACACCCGGCATCACCGGGCGGCGTGGGAAATGGCCATTAAAGAACGGCTCGTTGATGGTCACGTTCTTTTGCGCAACCAACGACTCGCCCGGTGTGCACTCCAGCACTCGATCGATCAGCAAAAATGGGTAACGGTGCGGCAACTCTGCCATTACCTTGTGAATATCCATGAACAGCTCTTGTCCCATCAGTCCCGCCCCTCCAGGTCCTTTATTGCGCCGGCCACGGCCTCTGAGGCACGCTCCAGCCGCTTTACCCGCTTTGCCAACTCATCCAACTTGCGAAAACGTGCACTGTTGCGACGCCAGCTCGAGGCCTCATCCATTGGCAGCGCGCTTGAGTAAACTCCGGGTTTTGCAATCGATTTGTTCACCATCGTCTGCCCGGTAATCACCACATCATCCGCAATATCCAGATGCCCTACAAACCCGACGGCACCAGCAATCATGCAACGCTTGCCGATGGTGGTGCTGCCGGAAACACCAGTACACGCAGCCACCACCGTGTGCTCTTCGATCCTGACGTTGTGTGCTACCTGAATCTGGTTATCCAATTTTACGCCATTGCCAATCACGGTGTCCTCAATCGCACCACGATCCACTGTAGTGCCAGCGCCAATCTCAACATCCTCGCCAATCCGCACCGCGCCGAGCTGGGGCACCTTAATCCAGCCCTCGGCTGCGCGCGCCAGGCCAAAGCCGTCGCTGCCAATCACGGTATTGGGATGAATCAGCCCGCGCGCCCCAATTCGCACGCCGTGGCACAGGGTCACGTTCGCTACTAGGCGGGTGTCGGCGCCAATCTCGCAGTCGCGCTGCACGACGCACCCCGGGCCTATCCAGACGCGGGCCCCCAGTTGCGCACCGTGTTCGATCACCGCGCCACAATCCACACGCACATCCTCCCCTAGTCGGGCACCCTCGCTAACGTACGCCCCCGCCGCTACACCCGGGCTCAGCGCGGGTGGCGGATGCAGCACGTGCGCGATACGCGCGTACAGTACGTAGGGGTCATCCGCCAGCAGCGCATTGCCGGGGCAGTCGGGCAGATCCTCCGGTTGGACGATGACCGCATCTGCCTGGGTATCGGCCAAAAACCGGCGATATTGCTTGTTAGCCAGAAAACTGATCTGCCCAGCCCGGGCGTTGGCCAGTGTGGCCACCGCATGAATCCGCACGTCAGGGTCGCCCGACAACTGGCAACCAAAACGCGCGGCCAATTCGCCCAGGGTAACGCCCGTCGCCCGGGCCTGATTATCTGACTGCGCTGACACGCTTACTCTCCTGGCTGATCTGTCTGTGGGTGCCTGCGCACAACCTGCCCCAACACGCGATAACCCCGGTCGGGCCACCTTGACATCAAGAAGGCGCACACTCATCCACGTGCAGGGTACTGAAGATTCGCGCCCGGCGCAGCACCGATGGGGCGCGTGGGTCCATCTGCGCGGGCCAGGCCGGCTCAGGCGCCGCGCGGGCCGCATGAGCGGCCGGGAAGAGCGCGAACCTAACGGCGCGGTGCGACCATCAGGCGGCGGCACGGGCGCAGAAATGCGCAAGGGCGGCGTGCATGGCACGTCGCCCTTGTCTGGGTGCGCTAGCGGCCGCCCGCAACCCGAGCAGCCCCCAAGTCAATCCGCTTGGTCCTCGGGCCGCGCGCCGACGGGGTGCGCGTCAGCCCACCGACAATCGGACGCCTACTTGCCCGTAGTGTAGCTGGCCTCGAGGCCTTTCAGCACGTCCGCGGTGATATCCACCGCAGTACTTGCGTACAGAACGCCATCGCCCATGATGAGATCGTAGTTTTTGCCCGCGGCAAACCCCTGAACCTCCTCCATCAGCGAGCGCTGCAAGCGGCCCAGCTCCTCGTTGCGGCGGATGTTCAGATCCTCCAGATACTCGTTCTGACGACGCTGCAGATCGCGCTGTAATTCGCGCACCTCGCGCTCGGTTGAGCGACGCTGCTCATCACCCATGATCTGCGCGTCGCGCTGCAGCTTCGCCTCGCGTGTCTGCAGCGACTCCTGTGCGGAGAGAATCTCCTGACGGCGCGGCTCGAATTCTTTTTGCAGCGCTCCCATGGCGTTGCGCGCCTGGGGTGACTCATCGAGCAGACGGGCTATATTAACCACCCCTATCTTAAGCTCAGCATGGGCCATAGGACTAAACAGCATCGCCGCAGCCAACAAAGTGGCCGTGAACGGCAACGCCCGTTTTTTAGATGAAATTCGCATTAGTCAATCTACCTCAAACGAAATCGGCCATTTGTCTTTGTCAGAATGTCTGGCCGACAGAAAATTGGAATCGTTCAACCTCATCCAGGTTGGTCTCATTAATCGGGAAGGCGTAGCTGAAACGGAAAGTTCCAAGTGGCGCCAGCCACTCCACCGACACACCGAAGGAGCTGCGCAATTGATCTACATCAAACCCGTAATCCACTTCGCGCGCGTCAATCAGCCCGTCGCCATCAATGTCCAGATTGCAACGTGAGCCAACATCACCGCTAGCGCAAAATGCGGTATCCCCTGAGTAAAACACATTACCAATGTCATAGAACAGCCCAAGGCGGGTATTGTTGCCGAATTGCTCGGGTGTGGGCAGCAGCAACTCTAGCTGTGCGAGCGTCTTGATATTGCCGCCGTAGGGATTGTCGTTAGAGTCCACAGGGCCCAGGTGGCCATTCTCAAAGCCACGCACGCTGTCCGGTCCGCCGCCAAAGAAGTTTTTAAACGGGGGCAGATCAGTGGTGTCGTTGATCGCCTGCCCAAAGGCCAACTCGCTACGCAACTTAACCGCCCAGCGGCCCCACAGCGGGAAGTATTTTGTCAAATCGTAGCGGGCGGTGTAGTACTCCACTTCGGAGCCCGGTATCGCAGCGCTGACAGAAAAGCTATGGCGGGCGCCGGAGGTGGCGAAAATTACCCGGTTGCGCGTGTCGCGCACCCACCCGGCGAACACCTCAAAGGTCTTGAAGCTGGAGCCGAACAAGTCATCAAACTCGTCGGTGACATCGCCGGTGAAGGTAAATGAATCACCGTTGGTTTGGACGAACTGCTGCGCCTGCGTCGCACTGAACTGACTGGTTAGCAGATCCGCATCCTGATAAGACACGCCGTAGCGGAAGCGACCAAACTCCGAGATGGGAATGCCCCATTCCAGCGACGCGTTCAAAGTCTCGGTCGAGAAATCCGACGCGCCGGATATAAACTGCGTGGTGTCCCGGTAGCCCAGCCCGAATCCCAGACTCTTGCCGTCGGGCGTACGATACGGATTGGAGTAGTTAATGCTGTAGACATCGCTGAAGCGGCCAATATTAATCTCGGCGGCCACGCGATTGCCGGTACCCATAAAGTTGGTGTGGGTAAAGTTGCCATTCAGTAGCAACCCCTGCGAGCCCGAAAACCCGATGCCGCCACCGAACTGCCCCGGCAGCCCTTCCTCAATCTGCAGCTCAACGTCAACCAGATCGTCAGTGCCCGCGACCGGCACCGTCTCAAGCGCGACACTCTCGACAAACGGCAAGCGGCGAATGCGCTGCTCCGAGCGCTCCAGCCCCACGTTGGACAGATAACCCCCCTCCAACTGGCGCATCTCCCGGCGAAACACTTCATCATTCACGCCGCTGGCGCCGTTGAAGTTAATCCGCCGAACATACACGCGTTTACCAGGATCGACGTAGAGATTTACTGCGACTTCCTGGTTTTCCTTGTCCACCTGCGGCAAGGGGTCAATGCGCGCAAACGCGTAACCCTGCTGCCCCAGCAGATAGCTCATCAGCTCGGTACTCTGGGTGATGCGCTTACGCGAGAACTGCTCGCCCGGTTGTGCCTGTATCAGACGGCGTAAATCTTCCTCAGGCAACACCATATCACCCGACAAACGTATCTCGGAGATGGTGTACTGCCCACCCTCCTCGACGTTGATGGTGATGAACATGTCCTGCTTGTCGGAGGAGATCGCGACTTGGGTGGAGCTCACGTTAAACGCCGCATACCCACGGTCCATGTAATAGGACTGCAGTGTTTCCAGATCGCCAGCCAACGCTTCACGCGCGTAACGATCGTCCTTGCGCAGCCACGATAGCCAGTTGGGCGTGCGTAGCTGGAACTCCTCCAGCAACTCCTCGTCGGTAAACACTTCATTACCCACGATATTGATCTGACGAATGCGCGCGCGACTGCCTTCTTCGATCTCTACCCGCACACTGACTTTGTTGTCCGGCAAATCCGTGACCGAGGTCTCTACCGCAACACCGTACTTGCCTTGCTCGAAGTACTGCTGAGTGAGGAACTGGGCAACACTGTCCAGCACCGAGCGATCGAAGGAGCGTCCAGGCGACAGGCCCACACCACGCATGGACTCAAGCAGATCTTCGGTTTCGATATCTTCGTTGCCGCTGATATTAAACGCGGCAATCGCGGGGCGTTCACGCACCACCAGTACCAGCGTATCGCCATCGCGGCGAAACTCCATCTCATCAAAAAACCCCTGCGCGTACAGCGCACGGAACGCCTCACCCAGACGCTGTGGCGTCATCTCATCGCCGATGTTCACCGGCAGGTAGTTGTACACAGTGCCTTCGGAAATCCGCTGCAACCCGATGACACGCAGGTCGCGCACGACAAAGGTATCGCTGGCGCTGCTGAAATTAGGCGCCATCCGCAACGATTGGGCCGACGCCGGCGCGGCAAGGCCGACAGCCGCTGGCACTGCAAGCGCAAGAAAGAGCGTTTTTATCAGCGAAAGTCGCTTTTGCATTATGGCGTCACCAATCTGGCAATATCGTTGTAAAAGGCCAGACTCATCAGCATGAGCAACAACCCAACACCTATCTGTTGCCCTAGCAGTTCTGTGCGTGGCGATAGCGGCGAGCCCTTAAAGGCTTCAACCGCGGTATACACAATCTGTCCACCATCAAGCATGGGAATCGGCATCAGGTTAATCAGCCCAAGACTGATGCTGACAATGGCCAGGAAGCTGAGGAAGGCCACCGCGCCGACGCTTGCCGTATACCCCGCGTACTGCGCGATATTGATCGGGCCGGAAATATTCTTCAGCGACACATCACCAAACAACATGCGCCAGAACAGACGCAGTGTCAGCGCCGACATATTCCACGTTTTGTTGGCCGCTGCGTTCAGTGCCGGCAGGACACCGTAACGCTGCTCGGCGCGCAGCTCGTCACCGTAGTTTTCCGGCTCGGCCACTTGCACGCCAACAAAACCAATCTGCTCACCCGCCTCATCGCGCGAGCGGACGCTCACCACCGACGTCATCGACCGTCCGCCTCGCTCTACCGTCACCTGCACATCCTGCTGCGGATGTGCCCGCACGAACTCGACAAAGTCGCGCCAGTCCCCAATGGCAGCGCCATCCAGCGCTGTTACCAGATCCTCTGCTTGCAATCCGGCGGCGGCCGCAGCGCCATCGGGCAACACCTCGCCCAGACGCGCCGGCAACAGCGGCGTCATTGGACGCATGCCCAACCCTTCAAACAACTGCCCCGGTTCGGTCAGCCGATGGGTATCCTCGCCAATGTCCACGACCAAGTTGCGGGTATCACCATGAGTACCCTTCACTTCAAGCGGAATTCGGCCATCTTCCAACATCGTATCCAGAATGCCGATCAGCGTGGCTTCCCAGGTAGAGGTCCTGCTCTCGCCGACGCTCAGAATCTCATCGCCGCTTTTCAAACCCGCAACATCGGCATAGGAGCCCGGCTCGATCTCGCCCACCAACGGCTTCATCCCGGGGACGCCAATCACAAACACCAGCCAGTAAAACGCGATGGCCAAAATAAAGTTGGCCATTGGACCGGCGGCCAGCACTGCGATCTTGCTGAGCGCGGGCTGGCGGTTAAACGCGCGATGCTGCTCGGACGGGTCCACCTCAGTCTCACGCTCATCCAGCATTTTGACGTAGCCGCCAAGCGGAATATTGGAGATCACGTACTCGGTTCTGTCGGCATCCTTACCCACCCGGCGCCAGATAGGTTTGCCAAAGCCGATCGAAAAGCGCAGCACCTTGATACCCAGGCGGCGCGCGACCCAGAAATGGCCGAACTCATGCACCGCAACCAGGACGGCGATGGCCACCAGAAAGGCTACAACGGAAGTCAGAATGCTACTCATGGATGTTCACATTGCTTGTATGCGGTTGATGGGTGGCTAGGCCGGAAACGTTAGGATAATTAGCGGCCACTATTATAGCCGTGCAGGCAGCTTAGCTCAGGCAAAATTAACACTTGCTGAAAGGGACCGCCTGAAGCGCCATTTGGTTCCTTGAAACTATGCCTGCCCTACGCCACGCCGCAACATGCCGGTTTACCTCAAATCAACCTCCGTTATTGCGCCAGTAACCAAGATAATCCAAGTGCAAACAATGGGATAGAAGCACTAAGGCTATCAATCCGGTCCAGCAACCCGCCATGCCCTGGTAACAATTGTCCACTGTCTTTGAGGCCGGCATGGCGTTTGAACATGCTGACAGTGAGATCCCCGACCACCGAGACCAGCGCCATCGCGACCGAAAGTGCCGCAAAAGGCACCCACGGTACATCGAACCAATATGCGGCTGCCGTTGTGACCAGTAACGCCAGGGCAACCCCGCCGCCCAGCCCTTCCCAGGTCTTGCCAGGGCTGACAGAGGGCGCCAGACGGGCCCGCCCGATCGCCCGACCGACGAAATATCCGCCGACATCAGCCGAAATGGTCACCACCAGCGCGTAAATTATCCATTGCACGTTGGCCGCTTCGTGCGACAGACCGAGCAGCCCGATACCAAAGGGCACCAGCACCGCAATGCCACACAGGAAGACCGCCGCGCGCGGCACTGGCGTCGGAAAGCGCAAAATCCAGATGAATGCGATCGCCCACCAGGCCAGGCTGCCCCACAACAGCCCCCGGTAGACCTCCGGCGTCTGCGAAAACCACCAGGCCAGTGCCAGCGCCACCGCAATCACCGCGACATACCCCAAACGGGCCGCGTAGCTATTCGCGCCCAAGAAGCCGCCCCACTCCCAGGCGCCCAGCAGCACCACCAGCACAATCAGCGCTGAGATGGCCTTCGGCGGCAGCAAAAACGCCACCGCGAGCACCAATATAGCCAGAGCTAGCCCAGTAATGAGTCGTTGCAGGAGCATGAGGCGCTAGGGGTTCTCGAGTTGCGCGGTGGTGCGGCCAAAACGGCGTTCCCGGCCGGCAAAAAAGGAGATCGCATGCTCGAGTGTATCTGTGTCGAAATCCGGCCACAGCACGTCGGAGAAATACAATTCTGTGTAGGCCAAGTCCCACAGCATGAAGTTACTAATGCGCCGCTCCCCACCCGTGCGAATAAAAAGGTCCGGATCAGGCAAATCGCCCAGTGAGAGATGCTGACGCACCAGTGCGTCGTCGACGTCCTGCGGCGCCAGTCGCCCGGCAATCGCGGCCTCGGCAATACTGCGCGCGGCCTGAGCGATGTCCCAACGTCCGCCGAAGGAGACCGCAAGCACTACGGTCATCGCCGTATTGTTGATTGTCAGCGCCTCGCCCTCACCCATCATCCGCTGTAGCTTATCGCTGAGCGAGGATCGGTCGCCGATGAACTTCAAACGGATATCGCGGCTGTGCAAATCGCTGACTTCGCGCTGAAGTGCTTCCACAAACAGGTCCATCAGCAAGCCGACCTCGCGCCGGGGACGGTTCCAATTCTCGCTGCTGAATGCAAACAGGGTGAGATACTCAATCCCGGCTTCCATCGCCAGCTCCACGCAACGTCGTGCCGCTTTGACACCCGCGCGATGCCCGGCACTGCGGGCCTTGCCACGTCGTGTGGCCCAACGCCCATTACCATCCATGACAATCGCGATGTGCCTGGGGCGCTCGCTCACGGCCCGGCCTGGGTTCACGATGTCGGCGCTACTACTCATTCAATCCCCCCAGCAACGGCGCTGCTGCGCAATGCCGCCTTGCTGCGCGCCGCAGCGGATATCGGCTCGCTAACGGGGTAACCCCGCACGCGCCCGTTTACCACCGGCTTCGCGCCTTTCGTCTGCCTCAACCGTCGAACCTCAAAAATCCATCAGTTCAGATTCTTTGTCCGCAAGGACGACATCAATCGCGGCGACGTGCTTGTCTGTCAGCTTCTGAATCTGCTCTTCGGCATGTCGCTCTTCGTCCTCGGTGATCTCTTTTTCTTTCAGCAACGCCTTTACATCCTGGATGGCATCACGCCGCACAGCTCTCACCCCTATACGGCCTTGCTCCGCCTCCTGGCGAACCAGGCGGGTCATCTCTTTACGACGTTCCTCGGTCAGCGGTGGCAGCGGCACGCGGATAACGGTACCGGCAGAGGAGGGATTCAGGCCCAGGTCAGAATTGATGATGGCCTTCTCGATGACCGACACCAGGTTCTTCTCCCACGGCGTCACCGTCAACGTACGCGCGTCGGACACTGAAATATTGGCACACTGGCTGAGCGGCACCATCTGCCCGTAATAATCCACGCGCAGATGATCCAACAGACTGGTATGTGCCCGGCCAGTACGCAATTTCTTTAAATCGTTACGCAGCGCATCGACACTCTTGCCCATACGCAGATCAGCATCTTGTTGGATCTCATCGATCATATCTAACTCCGAGTAACCGCTGTGCGGCCGGATTACGCCTCGTTGTTCACCAGGGTGCCGACCAGTTCGCCACGCACAATGCGCTCCAACGCCCCCGGATTGTGCAGATTGAACACCCGGATAGGCAAGTTGTTTTCGCGGCACATGACTACGGCAGTCGCATCCATAACCTTCAAATCATCGCGCAATACGCGCGCATAGGTCAGATGGTCATACATCTGCGCGTCAGGGTCGATCATCGGATCGGCGGTATACACCCCTTCAACCTTGGTAGCTTTGAGCAGCAAATCCGCGCCAACCTCAATCGCCCGCAGGCTGGCGGCTGTATCGGTGGTAAAAAACGGGTTGCCCGTGCCAGCGGCGAAGATAGTCACGCGGCCTTTCTCCAGATGGCGAATGGCACGGCGACGAATGTAGTCTTCACAGACCTCGTTGATTTGCAACGCTGACATCACGCGCGCGTAAACGCCCGCAGTTTCCAGCGCATCTTGCATGGCCAGCGCGTTAATCACGGTTGCCAGCATGCCCATGTGATCACCGGTCACCCGATCCATGCCGGCCCGTGCCAACCCCGCGCCGCGGAAAATATTGCCGCCACCGATAACCGCGCCTACCTCAACACCCAGTGCGACCACATCGCGGATTTCCTCCGCGATGCGTTTGAGCACTTTGGGATCAATGCCGTAATCCACACTCCCCAGCAGCGCCTCGCCGCTGAGCTTGAGTACAATGCGTTTGATCGCCAATTTGGGTTCACTCATGGTGTCGGCCTAATCGCCTTTAACCTGCGACATGACCTCGGCCGCGAAGTCCTCTTGCTTCTTCTCGATGCCTTCGCCCACTTCCATGCGCACCATCTGAGTGACCTTAGCGCCAGCTTTGCTCAGCAGTTTTTCCACCGTGATATCGCCATCTTTCACGAAGGCCTGGCCGACCAGGGTAATCTCCGCCAAGTACTTGCGAATACGCCCTTCGACCATCTTCTCAATGATGTTCTGCGGCTTGCCGGAGCCTGCCGCTTGCGCGGTGAGGATCTCTTTTTCTTTCGCCAGCACATCCGCCGGCACCTCATCGGCGCTGACGTACTGCGGCTTCATGGCTGCGATGTGCATCGCGATGTCACCCGCCAGAGTTTCATCGCCACCTTCCAAGGCCACCAGTACACCGATACGGCTGCCGTGCAGGTAGGCGCCAAGAGCGCTAGGCGCGTTGACGTTCGCGTGACGGCGCACGCTGATGTTCTCCCCGATCCGCGCGATCAGCGCACGACGGGTTTCCTCAATACCTGTGCCCTCAGCCAGACTGGCGTCCATCAGCGCTCCCAGATCATCACCGCCCAGCCCCAGTGAGGCCTGCGCAACGCCTGAAGCGAACGCCTTAAAGTCATCACCGCCACTCACGAAGTCAGTTTCGCAGTTCACTTCCACCAGCGAGGCACGGTTGCCATCGCGGGCCAGGGCAATGGTGCCCTCGGCGGCCACCCGGCCAGCTTTCTTATCCGCCTTGGCAATGCCCTGCTTGCGCAGATACTCCGCCGCCGTGTCCATATCACCCTCGTTCTCGACCAGGGCCTTTTTGCATTCCATCATGCCTGCGCCGGTGCGTTCGCGCAGCTCTTTCACCATCGATGCACTGATTTTCATCACTTAGTCCTGCATACAGTAACGCCCTGCGCCGTGAGGCGCAGGGCGTCTTTCACTCGTACAAACTCAAGCACCCGCCGGTTTATCGTCTGCGGGGACTTCCTTCGGGCTCGCCTGGACAGCAGCCGGCTCAGCCGGGGTATCAGCCGCCGGCGCAGCAGCAGCAACCGGTTCAGCCGGGGTATCAGCAGCCGGTGCGGCGTCAGCCGCCGGTTCCGCCGCAGTATCAGCCGCCGGTGCGGGCTTCTCAGCCTTTACGGCAGCCGCTTCGGAGCGTTCAGGTGCAACCTTTTTGGCGGTAGAGCGCTTACGCCCTTTGGTATTGTCGCGACGACCGCGACCCGCCTTGGCGGTCTTGCGCCGCGGCTTGCCCTCTTCGTCCAATTCGACAAATTCATCCTCGCCCAGCACCAGCTCAGGCACCGACTGACGCCCGTCAATCACCGCATCGGCAATACCTGCCGAGTACAGTTCAATCGCGCGCATCGCATCGTCATTGCCCGGGACCGGAAAGTCGACGTTCTCTGGCGAGCAGTTGGTATCCACCACCGCAACCACAGGAATGCCTAGCTTACGCGCCTCTTTTAGCGCGATTTCCTCGTGCCCAACGTCCACGATGAACAGGGCCGCCGGCAAACCAGGCATATCCTTAATGCCGCCCAGGCTGCGTTCTAGCTTCTCCATCTCACGCCGCAGACGCAGCACTTCTTTCTTGGCCAACCGATCAAAGGTGCCATCTTCAGACTTGGCTTCCAGATCCGTCAGCCGACGGATAGACTGGCGCACGGTTTTGAAGTTGGTGAGCATGCCACCCAGCCAGCGGTAACTGACAAACGGCATTTCACATCGGGCTGCTTCACGGCGAATGGCTTCCCGCGCGGCACGTTTGGTGCCGACAAAAAGGATATTGCCGCCGTTAGCCACAGTGTTCTTAACAAAGCCGACCGCGCTGGTGTACAGCGGAACCGTCTGTTCAAGATTGATAATATGGATTTTGTTGCGTTCGCCGAAGATGAAAGGAGCCATCTTGGGGTTCCAGTAACGGGTTTGATGCCCGAAATGAACCCCGGCCTCCAGCATCTGGCGCATGGAAGGATTAGTCATGTTGTCTCCAAAGGGTTAGACCTCCATGTACCCCACTCGACAACCCCAGCGGCATCTGCCGAAGGAGCACCCCGCCGAGTGTGACGGTACATGTGCGGATTTGCTGCTCGGCATTCCCGATCGGTATTATCTGATGCGGGCGAACAACTTGAGTTTTGCTAAAAAAGCGCGCGCTTTATATCATAAAAAACTTGTCCCGACCAATCCTCCCTGTCCCCGGTAAACTTATATAAGTATGGCTGTTTCAATCAAAACCCCTGAAGAGCAGGATCGTATGCGCGCTGCTGGCCGATTGGCTGCCCAAGTGCTTGATATGATTGGCGAACATGTAGTCCCCGGCATTAGCACGGAAGAACTTGACAGAATCTGCCACACCTACATCGTGCAGACGCAGGAGGCGGTGCCCGCACCGCTCAACTACCGTGGTTTCCCCAAATCCATCTGCACTTCCGTGAACCACGTGGTCTGCCACGGCATACCGGGGCCTCGCAAACTGAAAGCGGGCGACCTGATCAATATCGATATCACCGTGATTAAGGACCATTACCACGGCGATACCAGCCGCATGTTCTTCGTTGGCAAACCCAGCGTGCTGGCTGAGCGGGTGGCGCGGGTGGCTCACGAGGGCATGCGCATGGGCATCGAGGCTGTGCGCCCGGGTACCACCCTGGGCGACATCGGCCACATTATCCAAACCCATGTCGAGAGCAATAACTACTCCGTGGTTCGCGAGTACTGCGGCCACGGTATTGGTCGCGGCTTCCATGAGGACCCGCAGGTGCTGCATTACGGGCGTGCCGGCTCTGGCCTGCGCCTGGAGCCAGGCATGACCTTTACCATCGAACCGATGGTCAACGTGGGCAAGCGTCACGTGCGGCTGCTGCCTGATGAATGGACAGTCGTGACCAAAGATCACTCCCTCTCAGCGCAGTGGGAACATACCATCCTGGTCACCGAGACCGGGTTTGAGGTGCTGACGCTGGGTGCAAGCGGCGAGATATGAGCATTGCCGAAAGTGCGGACGAGCCCAACCTGACGGCCCCACAGGGCCCACTCCCCGAAAAACCCTGGCTGCCGCTGCGCAGTTTGGATCACGCGCTGGCACAGGGCAGTGCACCGCTGGCACTGTTCCAGACGCTGCTGGGCAAAGGGGATGCGCTGCTGGCCAAGCGGTTCGAGGCCCAGGAGCGGGTTGAGGTGCTGGTGCGCGAGCGCGCACGGCTGATCGACGCTCTGCTGATCCGCGCCTGGCGACACAAGCTGGGAGTCCACGGCGATCCGCTAAGCCTGATGGCCGTAGGTGGCTACGGGCGAGGCGAACTGCTGCCGGCGTCCGATGTTGATCTGATGATTCTGATGCCCAACGGCTTCGATCCGGAGCCGGTGAAAGAGGCACTCAGCCAGTTCATCACCTGCTTATGGGATATCGGCCTGGAGATCGGCCATAGCATTCGCACCCTCGCCGATTGCCAGCGCGAAGCCAAAGCCGACATCACCGTCACCACCGCATTGATGGAGGCACGCCGGCTGTGCGGGCCACCGGCGTTGTGCGAGCAACTGAGCGAGGTCATCAGCCCCGAGCGCATGTGGCCGGTGGCCGCCTTCTTCGAAGCCAAGGTTGAGGAGCAAGTGCGGCGACATCATCGCTATCACGACACGGCATACAACCTGGAGCCCAACGTCAAAGGCAGTCCGGGCGGGCTGCGCGATATTCAAACCATCGCCTGGGTCACCCAACGACAGTTCTCTACCCGCTCACTGGCGGAACTGGTTGAGCAAGGCTTCCTGACGAGCCCTGAATACCAGAGTCTGCTGCAGGGTCAGCGGTTTCTGTGGCGCGTGCGCTTTGGACTACACCTGTTGGCTGGGCGCCGCGAAGACCGCCTGTTGTTCGACTCCCAGCTCAAACTGGCGCGCATGTTCGGTTATGAGGATGCCAGCTACACGCTGGCGGTCGAGCAATTCATGCAGCGCTACTATCGCACAGTGCAGGCGCTCAGCCGACTCAACGAAATGCTGCTGCAACTGCTGCGCGAGGCGGTCACCGAGCGCCGCGATCAGGCCCCCACCGTGATTAACGAGCGCTTCCACATCCAGCGCAAGTATCTGGCGGTACGGGATGAGGATGTGTTTGCCCGCGACCCGTCCACCTTGTTGGAGCTATTTGTGGTGATGCAGGATCACCAACACCTGCGCGGCGTCAGCGCCGGCACTATCCGGCTGGTGCGCAGCAGCCTGCACTTGATTGATGAAGAGTTCCGCCAAAACCCGCGCAACCACCGCATGTTTCTGCAAATGCTCCGAGCGCCGGTTGGCGTGGTGCATGAACTGCGCCGGATGAACCGTTACGGCGTTCTGGGCCTGTACATTCCCTCCTTCGGACGCATCGTCGGGCGCATGCAGTACGACCTGTTCCACACCTACACGGTGGATGAGCACACGCTGTTTGTGGTGAACAACATCCGGCGCTTTGCGCTCACCCGCTTTGACCATGAGTATCCGTACTGCAGCGAGATTATGCAGGCGCTGCCCAAACCCGAGGTGGCGTATCTGGGCGCCCTGTTTCACGACATCGCCAAAGGGCGTGGCGGCGATCATTCAGAACTGGGTGCAGTGGATGCGGAAGCCTTTTGTTTGGAACAGGGCTTAAGCCCGTACGATGCGCGCTTGGTCGCCTGGCTGGTCCGCCACCATCTGCTGCTGTCAGTCACGGCACAGAAAAAAGACATCTCCGACCCGCAGGTACTGAATGAATTCGCACGTATCATCCAGGACCAGACCCATTTGGATTATCTGTACGTGCTGACCGTGGCGGATGTGCGTGCGACCAACCCCGAGCTGTGGAACTCCTGGAAAGCCTCATTGTTTACCGAGCTGTACCAGCTCACGCGACAAACCTTCCGCCGCGGGCTGACCAAGCCGGTGGATCGTGAGCAACTAATCGAAGGCACTCAGATTGGTGCGCGGCGCGAGTTGAGCGAGCGCGGCATCGACAGCACCACCGTGGATGATGTGTGGAAGCACTTGGACGATGAGTACTTCCTACGTCACGGCGACGGCGAAGTCGCCTGGCACACCCACCTGCTGAGTGATGTGGATATGTCGGACGAGACAACGGGTCAAACCCTGGTGGCAGTGCGCCGGGACGATGCACGGGGCGGCACCTCGGTGTTCGTGTTTACCCCTTACGCGGCAGACAACCTGGCACGTTGCACCGCCGTAATGGATGAGCTTGGGCTTAGCGTATTAGATGCACGCATCAGCCGGCTGGAAAGCGGTCGCAGCCTCGATTCCTACATGGTACTGGAGGCTGACGGCGGACTGATCACCGATGCAACCCGCCTGGCGCAGCTGCGCGAAGCGTTGCGCGATGCACTCGCCAGCGATAAGCAAACGCGGGTGACCCGTAAGGCCTCGCGCCAGGTGCGCATGTTTGCCACTGCCACCGAAATCAGCTTTCTGGACGACGGGCAAAACCAGCGCACGATTATGGAACTGGTCGCGCGCGACCGCCCAGGCCTTGTTTATGATGTCGCGCAGGTACTGAACGACGCGGACATCCTGTTGCACACCGCGCGCATCACCACACTGGGTGAACGTGCTGAGGATATGTTCTATCTCACCAGTGCCGATAGTCAGCCGCTAACCGATCACCAACGCACTCGGCTGCGCAGCGCGCTGCTTGAGCGTCTTGCCGATCAGCTTGCCGCCTCAGGCTGACGCAACACCTGCGCCTGACTTGCAGCACCGCCCTGCTCCCACATGAATCAACCGCGAACCGACCATGAATCCACACATTGCTGACTTGCACAAATACCCGTTTGAGCGGCTCGCCGAGTTGCTCAAGGAGGAAACGCCACCGACGGATCTCTCGCCCATTTCGCTTACCATCGGCGAGCCCCGTCATCCGCCACCGCCGCAGGTGCTTGAGGTACTGGCGAACGCCCTGCATGGACTGGGCAGCTACCCGAACTCAGCCGGCCTGCCGGCGTTGCGTGAGGCTGCTGCCACCTGGGCGACCCGGCGCTTTGCTCTGACCCCCGGCAGCCTTAACCCGGACACCAGCGTATTGCCGGTTACTGGTACCCGTGAAGCGTTGTTCGCCTTTGGGCAGGCGGTGCTGGATGGGGCACCCGACGCGCTGGTGGCCATGCCCAATCCGTTCTATCAAATTTACGAAGGCACCACGATTCTGGCCGGCGCGCAGCCCTATTATCTTAACTGCGAGGAAGCCAGCGGCTTTCAACCGGACCTGGCCCGCGTGCCGGAATCGGTGTGGCAGCGCTGCCAGCTATTATTCTTGTGCACTCCCGGCAATCCCACCGGCGCCGTGATGGATCTGGAGGCGCTCAAGCACGCCATTGCGCTGGCGGATCGCTACGATTTTGTAGTGGCCAGCGACGAGTGCTACTCCGAACTGTATCTGGATGAGAAGGCGCCACCGCCGGGGCTGCTGCAAGCCTGCCACGCGCTCGGTCGCGAGGACTTCGCCCGCTGCGCAGTATTCCACTCGCTGTCCAAACGCTCTAATCTGCCGGGCATGCGCAGCGGCTTTGTGGCCGGGGATGCCCGCATCATGGCGCAGTTCCGGCAGTACCGTACTTATCACGGTTGCGCGGCTCCGCTGCCGCTTCAGCAGGCCAGTGTCGCCGCCTGGGAAGACGAGGCGCACGTGCAACAAAACCGCGCCCTGTATGCGCAGAAGTTCGACACCGCCATGCGCATTCTGGATGGGGTGCTGGATGTCACCCGCCCACCTGCCGGGTTTTATTTGTGGCCGCGTCTGGACATTGACGGCGAAACATTTGCCCGCAAGCTGTATGCACAACAAAATGTGAGCGTGCTGCCGGGCGCGTTCCTCAGCCGCGGCGGCGGTAGCGGCGATCAGGTTAACCCGGGCCAGCACCGCGTGCGCATCTCACTGGTGGCAACCGTGGATGAATGTGAGCAGGCGATGCAACGTATCGCCCGCTTTGTAAAATCTCAATAAAGGTTAAACCCCATGCAGGATGCCCGCCAGATAATTGAACAGGCGTTTGAACGGCGCGCCGAGATACGCCCGGACAATGCGCCCGAACAGGTCGTCAAAGCGGTCGGCTTTGTCACCGACCTGCTGAACCGAGGCGAGGCGCGTGTGGCGGAGCCTGCCAGCGAGGGTTGGCAGGTCAATGAATGGCTCAAAAAAGCCGTACTGTTGAGCTTTCGCTTACACGACAACCAGGTACTGGACGACGGCACTACCCGTTACTACGACAAGGTGCCGTTAAAATACGCCGACTATGACGCGGCGCGCTTTGCTAGCGAAGGCATTCGTGTGGTGCCGCAAGCCATCGTGCGCACGGGCGCTTACATCGGCCCAGGGGTGGTCCTGATGCCCTCCTACGTCAATCTGGGCGCGTACGTGGATGCCGAGACGATGGTCGACACCTGGGCGACGGTCGGGTCGTGCGCGCAAATCGGAAAACGCGTGCATCTGTCGGGTGGCGCTGGCATTGGCGGCGTGCTGGAACCTCTACAGGCCAGCCCAACGATCATCGAGGACGATTGTTTTATCGGCGCCCGCTCCGAAGTCGTGGAAGGCGTGCACGTGGGCGCCGGCGCAGTACTGGCGATGGGCGTGTTTATAAGCGCCAGCACACGTATCTATGATCGCCAAGCCGATGAGGTATCTTACGGTTACGTCCCGGAGGGCGCGGTTGTCGTCCCCGGATCGCTACCGTCTGAGGATGGCAAATACTCGCTCGCCTGCGCCGTCATTGTTAAACGGGTAGACGCGCGCACCCGCGCCAAAGTTGGCATCAATGAACTGTTGCGAAGCGTTTAGCCAATGTCGATGCCTGTGCCTGTGCCCACAGCGCCTGTGTAACTGCCATGTCTGATCTGCGCACCGATGCCACCGTCAGTCTAACCTGTGAACTCGTTCGCCGGCCGTCAGTCACGCCTGCCGATCACGGCTGTCAGCAACTGATTGCCAAGCGCCTCGCGGCGGCCGGCTTCGAGATTGAACATCTTCGTTTTGGCGAGGTGGACAATTTGTGGGCACACCGCGGCACGCAATCGCCCACGCTGTGTTTTGCCGGCCATACCGACGTGGTGCCGACCGGGCCACGTGAGGCGTGGACCAGCGATCCGTTCGAGCCGGAGCTGCGCGACGGTCTGTTGTACGGACGCGGGGCAGCCGACATGAAAGGCTCGGTCGCGGCCATGGTGGTGGCGTGCGAGCAGTTCGCCCGCGAGCAGCCGGAGCATCGTGGCAGCCTGGCCTTGCTGCTCACCAGTGATGAGGAAGGGCCGGCGCTGGACGGCACTGACCGGGTGGTTCAGTTACTGGCGCAACGCGGGCAGTTACCGGATTGGTGCGTGGTGGGCGAACCCAGTTGTCATCAACAGTTGGGTGATGTGGTGCGCATTGGCCGACGCGGATCCCTAAACGGCCAGTTGACAGTACATGGCGTACAGGGTCACGTGGCCTACCCGCACCTGGCCTCCAATCCCATTCACACCGTGCTGCCGGCGCTGTCGCAGCTCACGCAAACCGTGTGGGACGAAGGCAACGCGCAATTCCCACCTACCAGCTTTCAGATCTCCAACGTAAATAGCGGTACCGGCGCCAGCAATGTCATCCCAAGCCGTCTGCAAGCGTTGTTTAACTTTCGCCATTCCACCCAGTGGGGCGCCGAGCAACTGCGAGAGCGAGTGCACAGCACGCTGCAGGCGCACGGCCTTGAGGATTACACGATCGACTGGTTACGCCCGTCACCCCCGTTCCTAAGCCAGCCAGGACCGCTGCGCGATGCCATCGGTGCGGCGATCAAACAAGCCTGCGCGATGCAGCCGGATTTCAACACCAAGGGTGGCACTTCGGATGGGCGTTTTATCGCCCCGCTGGGCGTTGAAGTGGTGGAATTCGGCCCGGTTAATGCCAGTATTCATCAGGTGGACGAACATGTGCGCGCGGCCGATCTGCCCCGCCTTGCCGGAATTTATCAACAGCTTATGCGCGCGCTGCTCTAAAGCCGTTGATCAGCACGACCAGCCCCAGCAGCACAAACCAGACCAGCACCCACTCGGGCATCGACAGGCCTAAAAACTGCCAGTCCACCTCCGCGCATTCGCCCGAACCCGCAAACACTTGGGACAACACATCGCTCAGGGGAAACACGTCCAGCATATAATTCAGGCCCGGACCGCAGGCCGGCACTTCGTCTTCCGGCAGATGTTGCAACCACATATGTCGAGCTGCGACCGAGCCGCCGCCGATGGCTGCCAGCAAGCCGGCGATGGAGTACACCCGTGCCCCGACTGGCCCCGGGTTGTGTAACGCCGCCAACGCAAACACCACGCCCAGCGCGATGACGCCAATGCGTTGGAACACGCACAGCGGGCAAGGCTCGAGCCCCATTTGATGCTGCGAGATGAGGGCATAGGCCATCAACAGCACACAAATAACAAAGCCGGCCAGATTGACCTTACGTCGGGACCACTCAGCGCCAAGCACACTCATCCGAACCTCCCCGTGATGTAGTCCTCAGTCAACTTGTGCTGAGGATTGGTGAAAATTGTCTCCGTGTCGCCGACTTCGACCAGCAGACCCAGATGGAAGTACGCGGTGCGCTGAGATACGCGTGCGGCCTGCTGCATGGAATGCGTCACGATGACGATAGTAAAATTCTGGCGCAGTTCATCGATCAGATCTTCGATCCGAGCGGTGGCGATGGGATCTAGCGCGGAGCACGGCTCGTCCATCAGAATTACCTCTGGCGACACCGCAATGGCACGGGCGATACACAGGCGCTGCTGTTGCCCGCCGGACAGTCCGGTGCCAGGCTGGTCCAGTCGGTCTTTCACCTCTTTCAGCAAGCCGGCTTTTTCGAGGCTGACTTGAACGATCTCATCCAGCTCCGTGCGATCAGCCGCCAAGCCGTGGATGCGCGGACCGTAGGCCACGTTGTCGTAAATGCTCTTGGGGAACGGGTTCGGGCGCTGGAAGACAATGCCGACGCGGGCGCGTAGCGGCACCACATCCACTTTTTTGTCGTAGATGTCTTGGCCATCCAACGTGATCAAACCGCTCACATGGCAACCGGCGATGGTGTCGTTCATGCGGTTCAGGCAACGCAGGAAAGTCGACTTGCCGCAACCGGATGGCCCAATCATGGCGGTCACCAGATTGGCTCCCACATCCAGGCTCACATCGCGAATGGCGTGTTTTTCGCCGTAGAACACATCCACGTTGCGTGCCGACATGCGCGGGTCGCTCATCTCGATCTGCCCAACCGTGCCCTGAAAGTCCACCAGCTCGTGAGGTGCAGATTCAAATTCGCCCCGGTAGACCCCGTTGGCAGCACCGGGCAGCACACCCTCTCCCGAGCCTGTAACCTCACTCATCTCACTGCGCTCCGATAGGCTGTGCGTTCATTGTCTGCTGGGACATCATCCACTTCACCAGCGCCGCTCAAAGCGGCGCCGTAATATCACCGCCAACCCGTTCATGGCAATCAAAAACACCAACAGCACCATGATGGCCGCCGAGGTGCGCTCAACAAAGGCGCGCTCAGGGCTGTCGGCCCATAAAAATATCTGCACTGGCAACGCAGTGGCCGGATCGGAAAACCCCTGCGGCACATCCACGATAAACGCCACCATCCCAATCATTAGCAGCGGCGCCGTCTCGCCGAGCGCCTGCGCCATACCGATAATGGTGCCGGTGAGCATACCGGGTAGTGCCAGCGGAAGCACGTGCTGAGTAACTGTCTGCATACGCGAGGCGCCCACCCCCAAGGCCGCATCGCGAATGGACGGCGGCACCGATTTGAGCGCCGCGCGACTGGCGATAATGATAGTGGGCAGCGTCATTAAGGTAAGTACCAGACCACCGACCAGCGGCGCCGATCGGGGCATCCCGAAAAAGTTAATGAAGACTGCCAGCCCCAGCAAACCGAAAACGATAGAAGGCACCGCGGCCAGATTGTTAATGTTCACCTCGATCAGGTCGGTCCAGCGATTTCTGGGCGCAAACTCCTCCAGATACACCGCAGTGGCAACGCCAATCGGAAAGCTCAGCAGCAGCGTCACCAACAGCGCCAGCGCGGAGCCTACCGCCGCCCCGCGGATGCCCGCATTCTCGGGATCGCGCGAATCGCC
The DNA here is from genome assembly GCA_965369325.1 of uncultured Gammaproteobacteria bacterium. Taxonomy (GTDB): domain Bacteria; phylum Pseudomonadota; class Gammaproteobacteria; order Steroidobacterales; family JBCBZW01; genus CBDUQI01. Next base: position 10,851 of record CBDUQI010000016.1, on the reverse strand, counting down.
GTTGATAAAAAATGCCAGATTAAACTTCTTCTCCACCCGGCCCTGGGCGGTCAACTCATCAATCCAGCCAATCTCAACATCCGATATACGTCGCTCGGCCTCGGGCAGGTTACGATCCACATACCCCTTAACAAACATGTCGAGCTCATCATCGGCCGCCACCCATACAGATTGCGTGGTACCGACCAAGCTCGGATCAGCCATCACGTTGTCACGCAGTCGATACGCCGCACCGGAGGAGGCCAAGCGGTTGAGCTTGCGCCGCTCGCTGCGGCTAAGATCGGGGAAGTACTGACGCAGCGAATCCTTCACCAACCGGCCGTAGTCCGCCTTGCCCAATTCGGTTGGATTACCGGTATTGTTCGGGTCGATTTGCGCCTGCTTATACTCCACGTCCAACAGCAAATGGGTTTGAAACAACGCGCCCGCGCCCTGATAGGAGATGCTAACAAACAGAAACACCAAAAATGCCAGCGCGATGGCCAGTGATGCGATGCCGAAGAACTTAAACCGCCGTTCGGCGGCATAGCGTTTTTTTACCCCGGCCTCCACCAGGCGGGCAGATCTGGCAGGATCAAGCAAATGGCTGAGCGCAGGTTTTTCGGTGCTAATCGTACTGCTCCCGGTATCGGCGCACCACCAGCAGTGCAATCACATTGAGTGCCAACGTGACGACAAACAGCATCAACCCAAGGGCAAAGGCCGCCAGGGTTTTGGGGCTGTCGAATTCCTGATCGCCCACCAGCAGGGTAACAATCTGCACCGTGACAGTGGTGACGGTTTCCAGCGGGTTAGCCGTGAGCTTGGCGGCCAGCCCCGCCGCCATCACCACAATCATGGTCTCGCCAATGGCACGCGAGGCGGCCAGCAGAATACTGCCCACAATGCCCGGCAGCGCCGCGGGCAATAGCACCTGGCGAATGGTCTCCGAACGGGTGGCGCCAAGGCCGTAAGCGCCGTCGCGCATCCGTCGCGGTACGGCCGCGATGACATCATCCGACAACGACGACACGAACGGAATAATCATGATTCCCATCACCAGCCCAGCGGCCAGAGCACTTTCCGACGACACGCTCAGACCCAGTTGTTCACCAAATCGGCGAATCATCGGCGCCACCGTGAGCGCAGCAAAGAAGCCGTAGACCACGGTGGGGATACCCGCCAGTACTTCGAGCGCCGGCTTGGCCAGCGTGCGCACCCGGCTGGGGGCATACTCGCTGAGGTAGATGGCTGACATCAGCCCGATCGGCACCGCCACTATCAGAGCAATAAACGATATCAGCAGCGTACCGGTAAACAGCGGCACCGCGCCGAATGCGCCGGAGGAGCCCACTTGATCGGCGCGGATGGCCGTCTGCGGACTCCACTTGGTGCCAAACAAAAACTCGGTCACCGGCACCGTCTGGAAAAACCGCATGGCTTCAAACAGAACCGACAGCACGATACCCACGGTAGTAAAGATGGCAATGCTCGAACAGGCGATCAGAAAGTAACGCCCGGCGCGCTCAACCAGATTGCGGGCGCGCAATTCCGGCGACAGCGAGCGTAACGCCAGGCTGGTGCCAACAATGGCGGCCACCAGCACCATCACCAGCATGGCAGCACGGCTGGTCCTGGCCAGGCTGCCGTAATGTTCGGCGGCGGCCCGAATGTGCGGGTCTTGTGCGTTCACCGCAATATTGCCCTGAGCCAAATTGCGCACATCGTTCAGCACCAGCTCCAATCGTGCGGCCGGCAGGTTTTGCATGGCCTCTGGCAGCCCGTTGACGACCAGCGAGGTGATGGTCGAGGACTGAAAGCTGATCCAGAACATCAGCAGTGCCAGCGCTGGCAGCGCGCACCACAAGGCGGTCCAATAGCCATAATAACCGGGCAGCGAATGCAGCCGACGGACGCCCGAGCGGCCACCTACGGTTTGCAGCGCCCGGTGGCGGCCAAACTGATAGGCCAGCGCGGTGAGCGCCAGGACAATGAACAAAATAGTTGTAGGACGCATCGTGTAGGCGCCTGACCTTCCCTCAAATTCACCAAGCAGACTTGAATCGTCCGACGGACGCCTACCCCTGCGACGGGGCAAGTATCTCACGCCTGACCGGCACCGCACAGCGCCTCACTTCGCGCCCCGGTGTTGGACCTGCTAGGGCGCGTCGTCTCGCACCGACACGGCTAATCCTCGACTGGCAGGCTCGCACCCAACCTGGGTGACTATCCGCGCCATCGGGAAACGACAAATAAACTGGCTGCCCGCACCTTCCTCGCTCAATACCTGCAGCTCACCATCGTGGCGCTGGAGTACATGCTTGACGATGGCAAGCCCCAGCCCGGTGCCCCCATCCTCACGCGCACGGCCTTTGTCCACCCGATAAAACCGCTCCGTCAGACGTGGAATGTGCTCAGGCGCAATACCGACTCCCGTATCGCTTACCCGATATACGCCAGCGCCCTGCTCCTGCGACCAGCTCACCGTTACGGTGCCCTCTGGCGGGGTGTACTTGATGGCATTGCTGAGCAGGTTGGCGAACAGACTATGCAACTCACGCTCCGAGCCCAACAGGTGGGTAGCGCTGTCGAGCAAGGTCTTAATACTTGGCGACGGGCCGGGCGAACTACGCACGGCCGACACAATGTCCTGCAGCAAACGGTGGACATCCACCGGTGTGTAAGCGGCAGTCGCAGTAGAGGCCTCCATACGCGACAGATCCAGAAGATCGTGGATGATCGCGGTCATGCGAGTGGCCTGGCGCTGCATCTGCTCCAGCGGCCTATCCCATTGCTGCATCAGTTGCTCGTCATCGCGCATCTGCTCCAGATAACCGGCGATGACGGTCAGTGGGCTGCGCAGCTCGTGCGAGGCATTGGCGACGAACTTTCGTCGCACTGATTCCAGTTGATACAGACGAGTGTTGTCGCGAAACAGAAGCAGCTTTTGTCCTGCCCCGTAGCGGATAACATGCAACGACAAATGCAGCCTGGAATCGAGCGGCGAGAGCATCTCAAGCGGCTCTTCAAAACCCTCCGTCTGCAGATATTCAGCAAACTGGGGGAAACGCAACAGGCTGTCGATCCGTTGCCCCAGGTCGACCGGATGCTGCAGGCCCAACAGGGTGTGTGCGGCTTCGTTAAACCAGAGGATCTCGCGATGGTCGTTAAGCACTACGGTGGCATCGGGCATTGCCGCGGTGGATTCCTGATACCCGCGCAGCGTTGCCTGCAGGTGTTGCTCGCGCTTGCGCTCGCGCGAGATCATACCGCGCAGACGCGCACCCAATACGCCCCACAAGCCCGGCATGTCGGGTGGGTTGGTATCGCCGGTCGCTTGTAGCCAGTCCGACATGCGCCGCAGTTGCACGATGTGCCAAACCACATAGGCGGCTGGCCCAAGGATCGCCCAGCGGCCGTCTATGCCAATAGCGGCAGCCAGTAGGAACGACCCGACTACCATGACCAGTGCTCTGAGCACCGCTGTCAGCCAAAGTTTGAACATCAGCTGTCTGTCACTTGCATCATCGTCAACCGTTACAGGGATATGCGGATTTGCCGCGTGCCCGCCGGGGCGCCCTATCGCAGCTCCGGCAGGCGCCAAAGATACATCTATGTGGGAATGGACGCGACCGCAACCAAAGGCGGTCATCTGCGCGATAGCCTGCTCATCCTCCACGGTTAGTGTCATTTGTTCTTTCACGCCTGGAGATAACCGATGACTGCTTTTTCGCGATTATAGGCACTGCTTTGTTACAGGCGCGTGACACCGCCGAGCCCCACAGGGAGGCGTCAGTAGCATGGCTAGCGCGCGGCTGGCGCTCTAGCGGAGCGCTCAGGCAGTGCGCGTATGGGTGACTTGATCACGCAGGTAAACCGGAGCCACCTCGGCGGGTGATTGTGTGCAGCCCATCACCCATTGTGGCTGCGCGAGGGTGAGTACATCCAACGCCAGCGGCGAGGCCTCCGCCATGCTGTGCCTCAGCCCCAGCCGGGCCGACAGCTCAGGCGCGGCCAGCAGCCCGGAACCGGCACCGAGCCACGTACGTTCATCGCCCAGCCCGTGTATGTCGGCAGGCAAACTGATCGCCTCAGCCTCGCTCAGTCGGTCGCCACCCAGGGCCTGAACTACCCCGTGCGGATCGGGCTGGTAACAGCCCCAATACAATTGCGACATCCGCGCATCGAAGCAGGCCAGAATGGCCAACTGATCTGCAGCTTCACCCCGCGCCTGCCACTCACGCACCTGCCCCTGTGCCAGCGTCGCTAGACTTGAGACGGCAATCACCGGTAACCGCGCCGCGAAGGCCAACCCCTGGGCGACGCCCGTCGCGATGCGCAGGCCCGTAAAGGACCCGGGCCCGGCAGCGAAGCACACCGCATCCAGCGCGCCGATTTGGGTGTCAGTCTGGCGCAGCAGTTCTTCAATAAGCCCAAGCAATCGCGGTGCATGCTGGCGCGGCGTACTCAGCACCCGGCTCACCGTCTGCTCACCCACAGACAGCGCCACGCTACAAGCATCACCGGTGGTATCAAGGGCCAGCAACGCAGCCGCTTTTGTGCCGGTATCACTCATCGCCGGGCGCGTCGCGCGTCGCATGTAGGAAATCGCAAACCTCCTGCGCCGACTGCGTGCGGCGCATCGGCGGCAGACTCTTGAGGAAGGTCTTGCCGTAACTGCGGGTAGTTAAGCGCGGATCGCAAATCATCATGACGCCCTGGTCAGAATGATCACGAATCAGCCGTCCAACGCCCTGCTTGAGGGCAATCACCGCCTGTGGCAACTGAAACTCCCTGAACGGATTCTCGCCGCGCCGTTCCATCGCGCTCAGGCGCGCCCGCATCAACGGCTCACCGGGCGAGGCAAAGGGCAACTTGTCGATCACCACCAAACTCAACGCATCGCCGCGCACATCCACCCCCTCCCAAAAACTGCTTGTGCCGAGCAATACCGCGTTGCCCATCTCCCGAAATTGCGCCAGCAGCGCATCGCGCGGGGCAGCGCCTTGTACCAGTAACGGGTACTGGATGCGATCGGCCAGCCAGCCACGGGCCGCATTTAGCGCGCGGTAACTGGTAAACAACAAAAACGCGCGACCACCACTGGCCTCGATCAACGGCAGGGCCCGTGCCAACACCGCTTCGGTGTACTGCCGGTCACGCGGGTCAGGCAATGCCGCCGGCAAATACAACAGAGCGTTACGGGCAAAATCAAACGGGCTATCCAGCTTGAGCGTGCGAGCCTCGCTGAGCCCCACCCGCGCCGTAAAATGCCCAAAATCCTCGCCGACGGCGAGCGTCGCAGAGGTGAACACCCAACTGCACGGGCGCCCGCCAAAGGCCTCACCCAGCGACTCGGCTGGCTCCAGTGGTGTGACGTGCAGGGCGAAGCTGCGGCTGAACGTCTCCACCCAGCGCAGCACCTGATCGTCTTCGCGCTCCACCTGCTCCAGCAGATCCGCCAGCCGCTGCGCCTGCTCCTGCGCACGACGCATACAGTTCTCCAACCCCGGCGCAGCGTCCGCCACCGGCTCAACCAGATCGGCGAGTGCGGCCAGAGCATCGCGCAGCGACAGCAATGATTCAATGGCCTGGCCTGAAAGCTCGCTCCAGTTAAAGCGCCGCGCCTCTAGCCCCATGGCCAGGCGCGACTCGCGCGCCACCAGCAACAAGCGGTCTACGGCCGGCTCAAAATCCGAGCCCAAACCCAGCTTCAGCGCCTCGCCCAGCAGATCCCGGCCAAGGCCAGTCACTTGCCCCTGAGTAAGGGTGGTGCCGAAAAACTGCGCGGCAATGCCCGGCACTTGGTGAGCCTCATCCACAATCACGACGTCCGCCTCGGGCAGCAGTTCGCCAAAGCCGCCGTCTTTCAGGGCCAGGTCGGCGAGCAGCAAATGATGATTCACAACAACGATATCGGCGCTGGCGGCCTTTCGTCGCGCCTTCAACACGTGGCACCGCTGTAACCTCGGGCAGTCCTGGCCCAAGCAATTGTCCGCCGTTGACGTCACCACGGGCCAGACCGGCGAGTGCTCCGGCACCGCAGTCAGTTCGGCGATATCTCCCACCCGTGTACCCTGAGCCCAATCCCGCACCCGCCGCAGGTGGGTTGCGGAAGTACCGCTTTGCGCGCTAGCCAGTTCCGCCCGCTGCGTACACAGGTAATTGGCCCGTCCTTTGAGGAGTGCCACCTTTACCGGCATGCCGATAGCACCGGCCACGGTCGGCAGATCGCGTTTGAACAGTTGGTCCTGCAGCGCCCGGGTACCGGTGGAGATCAGCACGCGGCGCCCGCTGGACAGCGCGGGTACGAGGTAGGCGAATGTCTTGCCCGTCCCGGTGCCCGCCTCCACCACCAGATTGGTCAGCCCATCCAGCGCCTCAGTCACTGCCGCCGCCATACGCCGCTGCTCCTCGCGCGGTGCATAGCCCTGCACCACCCGCGCCAGCGGGCCGTCTGCGGCGAATATCCGGTCTGCGGGTGAGGTGCTCACCGTGTGAGCAGCCGGGCCGCGGTGGCGGGATAAGCGGATGAATATAAGGTCAACATGGGCTGGCGTGACGATACCGGGCCAGCCGGGCAAGGCCAACCCCCTAGATATGACATATTTTCTGACAAAGAACGCTTGACACACTGCAGCATTATTTGTATTGTGCATCGCATCAAATGCTGCAAAGCACCAAGGAGTAACCTGAAATGAACCCGACTGTTGAGAACATTGTGAGCAAAGTCGCTGCCGGTCCGCTGGCGTGGGGCCAGTTGGCCATCGACAGCAGCCGCACTGCGGCCGGTATGGCGTCCAACGTGATGATTAACGCCCAGCGCCCAACCCGCCGCCTGCTGAAGGCTGGCCTGAAGATCAACTCGGTGACACATAACGGCATCGCCGACCTGATGAAGCATCAGGCGCGCATGCTCGAAGGCACCATGAGCGCCGGCGCCCAGCGCCTGGACCTGGTCGCCGAAGCCGACAACCTGCGTAACCTGATCAAAGACCAGGTGGCACTGCTGCCGCAGACGCGCGACCGCCTGCTGGGCGATGCCCGCGCAGCCCTTGAGATCCTCAACGAAGCTCGTGAGGACCTGATGGAAGTCATCAGCGACGGTGCAGAAGATGTGGCTGAAGACATCGAGGATGCCGTGGCCCCGGTGGTGCGCAAGACCCGCGCACGCGCCTCAAGTGCAGCCAAAACTGCCAAAAAGCGTGCCACCAAAACGGCCGCTACTGCTAAGAAGCGCGTTAACAAGAAAGCCACTGCGGCCAACAAAACCGTCCGCAAGGCAAGCCGGCGGGTAGCTAAGGCCACCACTGGCGAGTAAGCACTACACGTACACGGCGTAAGCCGTGTACACCTTCCCCCCCCCTTGGCGTGCGGGAGACCATCGTAAGATAGTCCAAGCACGCTGTTAACGCCCTCTTTCCGAAGAGGGCGTTTTTTATTCGCAAGCATAACGCCAGCAACCACTGAGACCTGCCCCGACCGAGGCCAGGTTCGAGCTAGTCGTCCGACTCCTCGCGCGCTCGCCGGCGGGTCTTGCGCTTGGGCGACTTGGCCGCTTTGGCCTTGCTGTCGGGCTCCGCGACCGCCCTTTTGAACAGTTCCTGCCAATCGGACACCGAGACCAACCCCTCCGGCATAAACATCTTGAACAGCGATTTCGGGTCCAGACTTGCCGCGCCTGAGGCCACGCGGCTGCGCACCGACTCGACAATCTCCTCCTGCAGGCCGCTGATATCGGGCAATCCCAGAAACTCGCGCAGCTCGGTGGGTTCCACTTCAACTTCTATACGAATCTTCATTGGCACTGCTCCGCACTGAATATTCAGGCATCGGAGCACAAGCCCGGGCGTCGCCGCAAGTGCCATGCGCCGTGTTAACCCGCCACTGATCAGATTCGTCCACCGTAGATTGATGAACTTTTGAATCCGTGCCCTCGCGGCTGCTGCTCGATAAGCTTATAATTCCGGACAATTCAGACGCCCTAGGCGTCGCTTAATTGCAATTCAGGTGCCAGCCCGACCCTCCCGGCAGTGCAACTACGGAGTACAACAATGAGCACGACGAATCAGGCGCTGCGCGACTGGGTAGCCACTGTCGCTGGCCACACGCAACCCGACTCGATCAAATGGTGTGATGGCAGTCAGCAAGAATACGACAACCTCATCCAACAGATGCTGGACGACGGCACCCTGCATGAGCTAAACCAGCAAACCCATCCCAAGTGTTACCTGCACCGCTCAGATCCCTCCGATGTTGCCCGGGTAGAGCACCTGACGTTTGTGTGTACACCACAAGAGGAAGACGCCGGCCCCAACAACAACTGGATGCCTCCGGCCGATGCACATACCAAGATGGATGAACTGTTCAAAGGCTGCATGCGCGGGCGCACGATGTACGTGATCCCCTACTGCATGGGCCCGTTGGCCAGCCCTATCGCGCGTTGCGGCGTGGAGATTACTGACAGCCCCTATGTGGTCGCCAACATGCGCATGATGACGCGTATGGGCGCCAATGCGCTGGCACGCATCGAGCGCGAAGGCACCTTCGTGCGGGGACTGCACTCGGTCGGCGAGTTGGATCCCGAGCGCCGCTTTATCGTTCATTTTCCGGACGAGTTGCTGATCCAGAGCTACGGCTCAGGCTACGGCGGCAACGCGCTGCTGGCGAAAAAATGCCATGCGCTGCGCATTGCCAGCTATCAAGCCCGCACCGAGGGCTGGTTGGCTGAGCACATGCTGATCTTAGGCCTCCAGAGCCCCCAGGGCGAGACGCACTATATCGCGGCCGCGTTCCCCTCGGCCTGCGGCAAAACCAACCTGGCAATGCTGGTACCCCCTGCCTCGCAGAAAGGCTGGAAGGTATGGACCGTGGGCGATGACATCGCGTGGTTGCAGCCGGGCGAAGACGGGCGCTTGTGGGCGATCAACCCCGAGGCGGGCTTTTTCGGGGTGGTGCCGGGCACCAGCCCAAAAACCAACCCGCATGCCTTCGACATGATCCAGCGCAATACCATCTTTACCAATGTCGCCGTCACTGCGGATAAGCAACCGTGGTGGGAAGGGCAGCCGGGCGGCACACCCGTGACGGACTGGCGCGGAAACGCGTTCGCAGCCGGTAATGGCGCTGCCGCGCATCCGAATTCACGCTTTACGGTGTCGGCCAGCCAGAACGCGGCGGCCTCACCTGCAATGGAAGACCCGCGCGGCGTGCCTATCTCGGCCATCGTATTTGGCGGCCGCCGGCGCGAACTCGCGCCGCTGGTGTATGAGGCCAAAAACTGGGAGCACGGCGTATTTATCGGTGCCGGCGTCGCCTCTGAAACGACGGCGGCCGCGACTGGTGCGGTGGGTGTTGTCCGCCGCGACCCGATGGCCATGAAACCCTTTTGTGGTTACAACTTTGCCGACTACTGGTCGCATTGGCTAAGCTTCGACCAGCGCAGCACTAGCCTGCCGCGCATTTTCCACGTCAACTGGTTCCGCCAGGACAATGACGGCAACTTTCTATGGCCTGGATTTGGTGAAAACCTGCGGGTGTTGCGATGGATTGTGGAGCGCTGCAAAGGCGATGCGGCAGCCACCGAAACCGGCATTGGCATGCTGCCTAGCCAAGGCGCCATCGATACCAGTGGACTGGACCTGCCCGCGCATATGATGCAAACACTGCTAAGTGTGGATAAAGGCGGCTGGCGCGAGGAGATGAAAGAGCTGAACGGCTACCTTGAGTCTTATGGCTCACGCCTGCCTTCACAGCTTAGCGCGCTGAACGCGCGCGTCAGCCGGGACTTAGCCGATAGCTAAGCCCGACGGGGCTGTTGTTAATATGGTTTTTCGGGCGATTACTCTTCGCAAAAATAAGCGATGGTGTGCGCGGTATCGGCTTGAGCAATGCGGCCCAGGCCGATCATCCCATCACCTTTGATCTGCACGCTGTCGCGACGCACATACAGCTCCTCGCCCTCGTGGCTGATAACGCAGGTGCCGTTGGTGCTCTGATCGTACAGCGTAAACTTGCCTCGCGCGTACTCAATGCGCGCGTGCAATCTCGAGATGAGTGTGCCCTTGACGATCAAGTCGCTGTCCTCGGCGCGCCCGATGTTGATATTGGACTGATGCCCCTCACCCACCCGGATTTCCTTGTTACGGTATTTGAGGCGCATGATTTTATGCCCCGTCTGATTTACCGCACCGATGTCCAGCGTCGGCAGCATGGTCGTGCTTTCCTCACGCTGCCACATTACCTCGTACAGCGCGATCTCATCGCTGCGGCCCTTGACGGTGGCCAGGTCGATCTGGCGGGTGATTGACTGCAGCTGACCGCTCAGGCAATCGACAGTGCCGCGGGTAGTGATAATCTGCGAGGCCTTGGCCTGGCTGGTCATGCGGTTGGCAGTATGCACGGTGCCACCAAACACATCACCATCTTCCAGCATCACTTTGCCAAAATGTAAACCCACACGGATGGCGACCGAGACGGCCACGTCGCCCATATTTTCTTTGATCATCTTCTGCATGGTGCAGGCGGCTTCAACCGCGTCGCCGGCCGCAGTAAAGGTGGCGAGGATCTCATCGCCCATGGTTTTGATCACCATGCCGTGGTGATGTTCGGTGGCCCGGGTCATTACATCGATGCAGCGAGACACGGTCTGCCGGGCGCGCTCGTCGCCCAGCAACTCATACAGCTTAGTGCTGCCCACCACATCGGCGAACAGCACTGCAAGCTCTTCGCTACGCTGACCTACATCTGTCATGACTACGCGATGATCTCCGCTCCGTTTGCGCCCCGGCGCGATGCCCGAACGCACTCCCCTCACCGGCCCCGGACGAGGCCGAGCGCAAAGTATACTTGAACCCTGCGGCAGGGAACACG
>CBDUQI010000015.1:0-48655 GCA_965369325.1 uncultured Gammaproteobacteria bacterium | reverse complement strand
ACGCCTGCGGTGGTCGTAACTTTGATGAGTACCCGAACCTGATCTACGGTTGGGGGCAGATTGATGCACTGGCGGCCGTGCAGGCTGTGATGCCGTAACGTTACCGTCATCCATCACTCTGGGCGTCGGCGACATAGCGGACGCACCGGACGCAAAATCGGGCGGTGCGACAGCATCGCCCGATTTTTTTGGTGTGTACTCTAGCGAGCGGGCGAGACCGTCGCGCGCAGGCGCATGCCGCCACGCGGATAATCCACCACGCCATCGGCGGTGGCAAAGCGCACGGCAATCGACTGTGTTCGGCCCCAACTGACCGCGCGATAAACCCCAAAATGCAGATGTGGCATGGTGGTATGCCCGGTGTTGCCGGACAACGCGATCAGCTGCCCGGCACGTACTTGGTCGCCCTCCTGCACCAGTACGCCGTTCTTGCTCAGATGGTAATACTCACCTGTAGTGCCGTCCTCGTGCATGAGCAGCAGATAGTTCGCATGCTGGGCGCACCAGTCTTCCCAGCAGCCAATATCATTGCTCTCCTCAAACATCGCAACAACGCCACCACGGGCCGCATACACTTCGGTCCCCACCGGCATATCAAAGTCGACCGTGTATCGCTCACGGCCCTTGTGACTAAAGCTGGTGTTGTAGCCCTGCACTATCGGGTAGCTGCGCGCCAGCCCATACGGCAGGTGATACAGGTAATCATCATCGTGCTCGGGCGCTACGGAGCCTACCGTCCAGTCCCATACCACCCGGCTACGGGAACCGCGCGCGCGGTCCTGATACGCCCGCACCTGTGTTCGCTGGCTTGCCGCCACTGTGGTTGTGCGCTCTTCGCGGTCGCCTCGGCTTACGCGCCCGCCTCGGATCTGCGTGGTAATCGTGATCGCGTGCGGTTTTAGATTGCGAACGAACACCTTCACATGCTCGCCTTCGCGCTGTGTCTGAACGCAAACCCAAGCCTCGGAGCAGTGCTCTTGGCGCTCGGCCCATACACCGTTGACCAGCAGCAGCCCGACAAGACCCAGACCTATCGAAATGAAATAGCGCACAACACTCCTCGGCTCACGTTCATTAACGTCAGACCCGAAGCGGGCGGTAAGGTTCTGAAGTGTACGGGTGCCAGCGTCATCCCACTGACAAAAGAGGGTCTGCGCAGCGCGTTACTCGCCAGCGACCCGTGCGACAAGCTGTGCCAACAGTGGATGCGATTCATCGGCAAAACCAAGCTTCCGCTTCATCGCCTGCTCGGTACGCTGTGCATCGGCTTCACGCCCAAGACCGCGGTACAAGCTGGCCAGTTGTGCCTGGCACATAAGCCACAGGCTGCCATCGCCACTCAGCGCGGCATGAGACTTAAACCGGTTGGTCTGACTGAGCACGTCAATCGCCTCAAGCCCTTTGCCCTGGGCCGCAAGCTGCATCGCAAGATTATCCAGTCCGGTGATGACGACGCCAGAGGTGGTGGCATCACTTTGCACCACTTCGCTCAGCATTTTTACGCCGCCCGTCTGGTCGCCCATGGCGAGCGCAAGCTGGCCCTCCAGCGCCTGAATCTGCATTGGCGCCAGACCACGCATGCGCGCATGATCGATGACCGCACGTGCCTCCTCAATATGCCCGTGCATTGCCAGCAGCACGGCCGAAAACGGTTCACGATATTCATACCCGGCGGCCAGATGATGGCGCAGGCCCTGCGCATCGCCACGCACCATCAGCAGCACAGCTTCCATCTCGTGACGCAAGCGGGTGTCGTCGATCAGACAAATCCACTCATCCGCCTGATCCAGCTGCCCGGTGGCCAGATAAAGGCGCGACAACTCACGTGCCAGCTCATCACGCAGCGGCCCCTGCAACTGCTCGTGATGAGCACTCAGCGCCTGCGCCTCGGCCAAGGTGCCGGCCACATTGTCTGCCAGCCACATACGATGAGCCCGGAACAACCCGAGTTCTATCGCGCCGTGCAGGTCGCGCGGCTCGGTGCGCTGCAGAGCATGCGCGGCGCGAGCCAGATACTTATCTGCCGCCGCCGGATCAGCACCGTAGCTGGCGATGGCCTTGGCGGCCTGTAGATTGGCGTCCACGTCGAAGGGCAGCATCTGCGCCACACGGATACGATAGTCGATGCAGTTTGGCGCGTAACGATGCTCCAGGCACAACGCCAGCGCCGCCAGGTTCCCGGCCAGATGACGCGGCGCCAGACTGTACAGCGCTTCGTAACTTGCCGCGGCAGCGTCGATATCGCCAGCCAGGCGTTGTGCACCGCCCAAAATGTAATAACGTTCGGCGTCCGACACGCGATCACGCAATGATTCGTGCCCCAGCAAGGCAGCCGCCCGCTCGGCAGAGCGGCGCACATCGGCCCCGGGTTGACCGGCCTGCTCCAGTGCCAGCGCCAGCGCAAAATGCGCCGAGGCGAACAAATCGTCTTCCGACAACGCTTGCGTGAGCATCGCGCGGGCGGCGTCTGCCTGATCGCGCAGCAGCAGTTTCTGCGCGCGGGTAAACATGCGCAAAGCGGCCAGGGAATTGGTTGTGACCGGCGCAAGCGTGCTTCGCGCGGGCTGATCGCGGGCGACCGCCGCATCGATCGCCTCGCGCAACGCCACCAGCAACTGCTCAGACGGGTCGGGCTGATCGTCGCTGCCGCGCACACTGGCACCGCCCAGCGTGGTGCCGTCAGCCGAAAGCAAATCCACCGCCATCAGCACATGCTTACCGATGCGCTCCAAACGGGGCACAGCGATCAGCGCGATATCGTTGTCGCGCTGAGCAATCTCCTGCCCGACATTCGCGTCAATGGGGGCGTGCGCAGGCAAACGCATGAATTTGCGCATCCGCGCGATGCGCTCGTTCGGCACAGGTACGGCCAAGCGTGTTTGCGCCAGCGCTTGGCGTGCCACCCGAGTCAGGCTGTTGGCATCGGCAGGGCTGGCAGCTGCATCATCCACTGTACTTAGCAGCACCCAGGCGGCATCCCGCTCAGGCACAACGCGTACCGAGGCCGTCGAACCGGATGCACGCTCGCCACCCATTGAGGCAGAGACCATCCAGCCAACCAAGCCTAGGCCCATCACCAATGCGGCAGCGATGCCCCATTGTGCAAGCTGGGGCTTCGCCTCAACAACGGTTTCTGGCAATGGCGACGGTGCATCGTTGGCCGCAGCGGCTTCCGCCTGGACGCGCTCGCCGGGCTCCGGATCGGGCGCCCGATCCCGCCAGGCATCCAACTCCGAGCGGTAGGCGAATACCGAACTGCCCTTCGCATGACGGTGCCGGTGCACAGGCAAATCCTCGCGCTCCTCCCAGCGACGCACGGTGCGCACGCTGCGGTTGAGATACGAGGCAATCGCTTTCCACGATTCCAATCGGTCTGATCCGGACATTACTTGACCATCAATGTTGTTGTGCGGCGTACTGTTTTATTCGGCCGGTCATAGGCTCGATGCTTTGTCTGCGGTGGCGACCTCGTCTGTCGAATACCCATCCGCTTAGCTCCTTAATACTACCGTAAAATGGCCAAAACTCTACGACGCATATCACTGCTTAACCTTTCTTCGTACTGAATACAGCGCCAATCGAGGCCGAATCACCTCATTACGGTCACTATGTCACGCTGCACTGCAGATAAACCTACCGCGCCCACCAGGCGCGGCCGGACCGCCTGCGAACCTCACCGGGAACGTGAATTCACCCGACAGAACATAAGCTTGAACAGCTTGCAGGGGGCATGAGCCGTCATCCGGCACCACCCACCACGATTACTCGCCGCACCGGCTCTGGTATCCTGCGCCCCGCAATCGGTTGGTGATATGCATCTGGGGAGCAGGGCGATGTCAGGCGATTGTTCACGTGCTGAGCGGCGGCTCAGTAAGAGTTAGGCTTGATTGTGCGCTCAGCAGAGCGACCGCGAACAGAACAACAGGGGTACAGGCATGGCGAATCCAACGGCAACGTGCGAAACATCATTGGGCACATTTTCGATCGAGCTATTTGTCGATCAAATGCCCATGACCGCTGGCAACTTCATCGAGCTGGCGAACAGCGGGTTTTACGATGGGCTGCATTTTCATCGCGTCATTGACAACTTCATGGTGCAGTTTGGCTGCCCGCTCAGCGCCGATCCGCTAAATCCTCGTGCCGGCACCGGCAAAGGGCCGCAGGGCAACATCGAGGATGAACATCCGCAGGAGCACCAGATCTCCAACGCGCCGGGCACGCTCTCAATGGCCAACAACGGGCAGCCTAACAGCGGTAGCTCACAGTTTTTTATCAATACCGCAAACAACGACTACCTGGATTGGTTCAATCCGCAAACGCCCTACAAACACCCAGTGTTTGGCAAAGTGTTGGACGGGATGGATGTGATTACCCAAATTGGTAAAGTCGCCACCAACGTGCAGGACCGACCGAACAAACCGGTGCAGATGGTCAAGGTGACCGTACAGCAGGACTAAGGGCGCGTTATTGCGCCAGACGGTTTAGGTTAACCACCGGGGCCCGCGATACCCCACCGAGCGTGCGACGAGCCTTTCGTTCATCCAAACCCATCTGCGCCCGTGTACGGCATACCGTTTGCTTTACCCGGGTGCCGGGCGGCGCCTCGCGCCGACAAACTAAACGCTGTGCATCCTCTGCGGTTGCCGTCGACTCGATCTGCTCAAAATACTCCCCCCCTGCGGCGGACGCGGGCGCAACTGCCGCCCGCGTATTGGGTGTGGCAGATGCGCTATCGGGCGCTGGCGGCAGCCTGGCGCATCCGGGCATCGACAGCGCGAAGGCGAGTAAAGCGATGAGAGAGCGGTGAGTCATCAGGTACCTCGGTTCAGCGAACAGGACCAGTCGATTCCTCAAGGCTAGCGCGTCAACCAACAACACCCGTTGAACCAGGTGGCATAATTTTCCGGCCGCCTAGCGGCCTTAGACAAACGTCAATTTGCTGGCGTGGTGAGCGCTCGGATGAACGCTTATGTGACATGATTTCGCCGCGACCGGGCGGCCGCGACGGATGCTAATGATGCTGCTAGCCGAAGCGTTTAGCGTTGCGAGCCCGCGCCTTCGCCTGTTCCTGCTCGCGATTTTTCTTCGGCGCGGCGCTCACCAACCCGCCCAGCAGGTCCTGCACGGCCAGCGCAACCTGATCCACGGCGTGCTCGAACGCGGCAGCGTTCGCCTGCGAGGGTTTGGTACTACCACTGATTTTGCGGACGAATTGCAGCGCGGCTGCGTGCACCTCCTGCGCGCTGGCAGGTGGCTCAAAGTTGTGGAGCGTTTTGATGTTTCTGCACATTCACCTTCTCCATTGCATGACTCAGATGGAGGACATCGCGCTCAGCCGACGCGCGCCACGATGTGACCCGCGAGATACAGCGCAAGCGCCAACACGATGCCGCGCAGCGGCGTGCTGAACCAGTACCGCCGTGCCAGCACCGCGTAGATCAGCAGGGTAAGCGCGCCCAGCACGGACAGGAATACCGAGCCAAACAGAACGCCCGGCGCAACCAGCGACAAGTAGCCGTAAAATGCCGCGAACAGCATCGCCCCGAGACTGTGGCTGGCGTTGAATCCCACCCAGCACTTCCACATATCAGTCTGACGGCTGATCACCGGTGACACTTGCGTCATGGCCTGGCGCAGGTCGTCGTCGCGTGGGGTGAGCTTTGGGCCAGTAAACGTCAGCACCATATGCGCAGTGCCGAGTAAAAAAACAACCACCGAACTCAACAGGACAAGTGTACTGGCCATGCTTAATTTACCCGGCGTTGACGGGTCGCGACCACGAGTTTGTCGCCACCCAAAGCGCCAACACTATGGGTACCATCGAGAACGCACCAAAACCCATCTTACCGGCCATGAAAATCGCAATCGTAGATACCATCAGCGTAAGCGCCAGAAGCACCGCACCGGGGAGGCGGGATCGCGGGGAAATCAACAGAAGCGCTGCCAGCAACTGTGCCACACCCAGGGCGAGGACGCCGGTGACATTCATCCCGACACTTTGAAAAAAGTCCAATTCTTGTGGCAACTGCATCACCTTGGCGACGCCGGAGGCGAGCGCCATCAGTGCGAGCAGTACAACAACAAATATTTTAAGTATCTTCATTATGCTTCCTGGTCAAGACTTGGCGCCCCGCCGTATGGATGACTAATGCTCAAGCACTTTGCGCATGACCGTTGCGGAGGCTGGGCAAAGGCTTGCGAACTCGCGGGTCGCCTGAATTTGCGGCGGCACATCGGCGCGCTCTACACACGCGTACCCCCGTCGGGCAAAGAACTGCTCAGCGGTGGTGGTGAGCAGGTACAGCGCACTTAGCCCCAGGTTGCGGGCTCGGGTCTCAAGCGCCTCGACCAGGGCCTGACCACAGCCCAGGCTTCTGGCCTGTGATGACACCGCCAGCGAGCGCAGCAGACCGTACGGCGCATGCACCTCCAAACCGATGACGCCTTGCAGCTCATCGCCACTGCCACAGCCCAGAAAATGCTCGAACGCGGCCTCATCCAGATCGCTGGCGGGCAGGTCGCAATCGGTCAGCAGACAGATCACCTGAGTGGCATCCGGTCGGGTGAAGATGTGCATCGCCTACCTTCGATTGTGGTTTGAACAAGCCACCCTCAGTCAAACACCTGCGGGCAGCTACCAAACTTGTCGAAGGCCGGGTCCCAGCGGTGCACATCATTGGCACGGCGCCAGCGGGAATGAAAAAACTGCATCAGGCACGGGCCACTGGGCAAATCGATTAGAAACGTATCCAGTTCTTTCACTTCTTTGTAAGGTGGATAATCGATGCCGCGGCCCCAAGTCAGCCCGCCGGTGCGGGCTGCGTAGCGGAGCCAGAAGGCCTCGGGCGACAACCATTCGCGTTGCTGCGCATCCCAGGCTACAAAAGTGCCGTTAGATTGCGCCCGGGCTTGCCCGTCTGTCGCGGCGGTTTGTGCGTTCAGCGCGACCGGGCTCGACAGCAGGCCCGCAAGCATCAACATAACAATGTTTCGAATCATAGCAATGGCCTTTGAAAGTAGTGGTCAGAATGCTCGCGGCGCAACGCTGAGGGCATGCCCGCGCGCCACTCGCGCCCTAGATGGCATCTTGCCACAGGTATGTGATGGGTTTGAATAGTCAATTCACACCGCGAATGGATCACGCGTGCATACCACCAAGGGTGCGAGAGAGTAGAGGCGGCATACGCCACCGCCCCCACCTGCCGGTCGCTCAGGCCTTAACCTGCGCCAGCGCCTTGCGCGCAATCGGCGAGAGCTCACCGGACACCTGCTCGAAGTGTTCAGCCATTTTTTGGCGCATCCGCGGTGCCCAGAAGCGTTGGATGTGATCCGCCACCCGCGCGGCGGAATCATCCTCCGACGGGCCAATGCCTATGTTACGGGCAATCTGATTGGCCATTTTGACCAGATGACTCAGCTCGTCACTACCACTCATTACTTAGTTGTCCAGGTACGCAATTTGCTTCTTGCTGAACTCGGCGTAGCGGGTTTGCCACTCGGAGGACTTCACCTTGTTGGAGACCTTCGCTACCTGCACCGCCGTGACTTTGTACTCGGGGCAGTTGGTCGCCCAATCGGAATTATCAGTGGTGATCACGTTTGCCCCTGTCTCCGGATGATGAAAGGTGGTGTAGACCACGCCCGGTTGCACCCGGTCGGTCACGTTCGCGCGTAATTGAGTGTCGCCCGCACGGCTTGCCAGCTCCAGCAAGTCGCCATTGTTAATGCCGCGATCCTCCGCATCGTGCGGGTGAATTTCCAGAATATCCTCGGCATGCCAGGAGACATTGTCGGTGCGGCGAGTCTGCGCGCCAACGTTGTACTGCGACAGGATGCGGCCGGTGGTCAGCAGCAGCGGATAGCGACGGGTTACTTTCTCATCGGTGGCGACGTACTCGGTCATAGCGAAATAACCCTTACCGCGCACGAACTCCTCGGTGTGCATGATGGGCGTGCCATCCGGCGCCTCGTCGTTGCATGGCCACTGCAGTGAGCCGGCCTCATCCAGACGCTCGTAGGTGACGTTGGTGAAGGTTGGGGTGAGGGCAGCGATCTCCTGCATGATCTGAGAGGGATGCTCGTAGTTCATCTCGTAACCGAGTGCGTTAGACAACCCTACGGTGACTTCCCAGTCTTCCAGGCCCGCCATCGGTGACATCACTTTGCGTACCGGCGAGATGCGTCGCTCGGCGTTGGTGAAGGTGCCATTTTTTTCGAGGAAACTGGAGCCCGGTAAAAACACATGCGCGTACATCGCAGTCTCGTTAAGGAACAGGTCCTGCACGATCAGGCAGTCCAGATTTCTCAGCGCTGCCTCCACATGCTTGGTGTTGGGGTCGGACTGGGCGATATCCTCGCCCTGAACGTACAAGCCTTTGTAAACTCCCTCCACCGCAGCATCCAGCATATTGGTAATGCGATAGCCGGGTTCCGGATCAATCTTCACGCCCCAGGCCTGCTCGAACTGCCCGCGCACATCGTCCATAGACACGTGACGGTAGCCGGGAAGCTCGTGTGGGAACGATCCCATGTCGCAAGCGCCCTGCACGTTGTTCTGACCGCGCAATGGATTCACACCCACCCCTTCGCGCCCAATGTTGCCAGTGAGCATGGCCAGATTCGCAATGCCCATGACAGCAGTAGAGCCCTGGCTATGCTCAGTCACACCCAGCCCGTAATAAATGGCGCCATTACCACTGGTGGCAAACAGGCGCGCTGCGCCGCGCAGGTCAGCGGCGGGCACACCAGTGATGTGCTCGGTGCTCTCCGGTGCATGGCGCTCATCAGCAATGAACGCCTTCCACTGATCAAACGCTTCCAGCTCACAACGCTCGCCGATAAACTCGCTGGCCTCCAGGCCTTCATTGATAATCACATGGGCCATGGCATTGAGGAACGCGACGTTAGTCCCCGGCAGCAGCTTCATATGGTGGTCCGCATGCACGTGCGGGCTTTTCACCAGATCGATCCGCCGCGGGTCCACCACGATCAGCCGTGCGCCCTGACGTAAACGGCGCTTCATACGCGAGCCGAACACCGGGTGTGCATCGGTGGGGTTGGCACCCATCACCATCACGACATCGGTTTTTTCTACCGAATCGAACGTTTGCGTGCCGGCCGACTCGCCAAGTGTAGTCTTCAGTCCGAAACCGGTGGGCGAATGGCACACACGAGCGCAGGTATCCACATTGTTGTTGCCAAATGCTGCACGCACCAGCTTCTGCACCAGATAGGTCTCCTCGTTGGTACAGCGCGAGGAGGTAATGCCGCCCACTGCGTTGCGCCCGTGCGTTTTCTGAATACCACGAATACGGGTTGCGGCAAACTCGAATGCCTCATCCCATGAGACTTTGCGCCACGGCTGATCGATACAATCGCGCACCATCGGCTCGGTAATGCGATCGGTGTGGGTGGCGTAGCCAAAGGCAAAGCGGCCTTTCACGCAGGAGTGCCCGCGGTTGGCCTGACCACCCTTCCACGGGGTCATGTTGACAACTTTGTCGCCCTGCATGTCGGCCTTGAAGGCGCAGCCAACACCACAATAAGCACAGGTGGTGATTACCGAGTGATCCGCCTGGCCCGCCTCGATGATAGACTTTTCCATCAGCGTCGCGGTGGGACAAGCCTGCACACAGGCGCCGCAGGACACACACTCCGAATCCATAAACGGCTGGTCCTGGCCGGCAGAGACTTTCGATTCGAATCCGCGCCCCGAGATGGTCAGTGCAAAAGTACCCTGAGTTTCTTCACAGGCGCGCACACAGCGTGAGCACACGATGCATTTGCTGGGGTCGAAGGTGAAATAAGGGTTGGACTCGTCTTTTTCCGCGTCCAGGTGATTGTTGCCTTCGTAGCCGTAGCGCACGTTGCGCAAACCCACCGCGCCGGCCATGTCCTGCAACTCGCAGTTGCCGTTGGCCGAACAGGTCAGGCAGTCCAGCGGGTGATCGGAGATATACATTTCCATCACGTTGCGGCGCAGCTTGCTGACCTTGTCGGTCTGCGTGCTGACCTTCATTCCCTCACCCACCAGCGTGGTGCACGAGGAGGGATAGCCTCGACGTCCTTCAATCTCCACCAGACACAGGCGGCAGGAGCCGAACGACTCCAGACTGTCGGTCGCGCACAATTTAGGAATGTTGGTGCCGGCCATCGCGGCCGCGCGCATGATGGAGGTACCGGCGGGCACCTCAACCTGCTTGCCATCAATGCTCAAGGACACCATATCGGTGACAGCGACTGGGTCGTTGGTCGGCGCCGGAGTGCCGTAGTCTATCTCCGGGTCTGCCTCTTTGCGTGGGTCAAAATATTCCCGCATCTCTTATTCCTCAGTCCTAACGCTTGAAATCATCTCGAAAGTGCTTAAGCGCGCTTTGCACCGGAAACGGGGTCATCCCGCCCATAGCGCAAAGCGAGCCATCGACCATGGTCTCGCACAGCTCTTCGAGAAGCTCCATGTTCTGCTCACGATCCTGATTGGCGCGGATGCGATCGATCACCTCCACGCCACGGGTTGAGCCAATCCTGCACGGCGTGCATTTGCCGCAGGATTCCTCAACGCAAAATTCCATGGCAAAGCGTGATTGCTCGGCCATGTTAACGGTGTCATCAAATGCCACCACGCCGCCGTGGCCCAGCACGCCGCCGAGCGCGGCCAGTGCCTCATAGTCCATCGGCGTATCCCACTGCGACTCCGGCAGATAGGTGCCCAGCGGCCCACCGGCCTGCACCGAGCGCAGCGGACGACCGCTGGCGCTGCCGCCGCCAAAATCGAACAGCAACTCGCGCAGCGTCACACCGAAGGCAAGCTCGACCAACCCAGGCTGCTTTAGATTACCCGCCAGCTGAAACGGCATGGTGCCGCGCGAACGGCCCATCCCGAAGTCTTTGTAAAAGTCCGCGCCTTTGGCCAGGATGATGGACACGGTGGACAACGAGATCACATTGTTGATAACGGTCGGTTTGCCAAACAGGCCGGTTATTGCCGGCAGCGGCGGCTTCGGGCGAATGACGCCGCGCTTGCCCTCCAGGCTTTCCAGCAACGCGGTTTCCTCACCGCAAATGTACGCTTTGGCGCCCAGGCGCACCTCCAGGCGAAACGCTTTGCCTGAGCCCAGCACATCCTCGCCCAGATAGTTCGCCCGCTCCGCCAGCGCAATGGCGGCGTCCATAATCTCGTGCGCGTGTGGATACTCCTCGCGCAGATAGATGTAGCCCTGGGTAGCCCCCACGGCGAGCCCGCAGATGGTCATGCCTTCGATCAGACCAAACGGGTCCGCCTCCATCTGCAGCCGATCTGCATAGGTACCGGAATCGCCCTCATCCGCATTGCAGACGATGTATTTTTGGTCAGCCGGGGTGTCCAGCACCGTCTGCCATTTAATGCCGGTGGGAAAGGCGGCGCCGCCACGACCACGCAGCCCGGATACCTTCACCTCATCCACCAGTGCCTGCGGCGCCATGCCGAGCGCGCGCTTCAGGCCGGTATAACCGTCAGTGGCCAGGTAGTCGTCCAGGCTGACCGGATCGATGATGCCGGCGCGGGCAAACGTCAATCGGTCCTGCGCCTTCAAGAAAGGGATCTCATCGGTCAGGCCCAGCGACAGCGGGTGCGTTTGCTCGCCGTGCAGCATGCCCTGCTCGATCAGTGTCGGAACGTCCTGCGCGCTCACCGGCCCGTAGGCTACTCGGCCCCGTTCGGTTTGCACCTCCACCATCGGCTCCAACCAATACACGCCGCGCGAGCCATTGCGCACGATGGTCGCTTCTCCCGGTGCGCCCTGATTAGCCAGCGCCACCTGCAAGGCGGTGAGCACCTGCTCGGCGCCAACGGAAAGCGAGGAGGAATCCCGCGGCACAAAAATCTTCACCGGCTGCGATGTACTCATCAGGCCATCTCCACCGGCACGTTGCCCAATTGCTCGACCAACTCATCAAACTGCTGCTGGCTCACGCGGCCAAATATCTGCTTGCCCACACGCACTGCCGGAGAGCAGGCACAGTTGCCCAGGCAATACACCGGCTCCAGCGTAAACTGCCCGTCCTTGGAGGTCTCGTACCAGTCCAGCCCCAGCTTGGCCTTGGCAAACGCTTCCAGCGAACGCCCACCCACCGCCTGGCAGGACTCGGCGCGGCACACTTCAACGATATGGCGCCCCCGCGGCTGGCTGGCAAAGTGATGATAGAAACTGATGACCCCGTGCACATCGGCGCGGGACAGGTTGAGCTCACGGGCGATTATCGGCACCACTTCGTCCGGTACATAGCCCAACTGATTCTGCACCTCGTGCAAAACAGGCAGCAGGGGACCGGGCATGTCCCGCATCGACTGCACAATCTGGACGATTTTATCCGCGTCCCGGCTTTCGGAGTATTTCATTTTTGCGCCTTGCACCTATAGAACCTTGCAGGGGATACCAATATTGGCCACTATCTGTCGCGCTTAGGCAAATATGCATAGAAGTGCCTATCTAATTGCGCAGAAACCCGGTCACGATACAATCTAACACTCCAATTTACCCTTACAAATATGAGATTTGATGCATATTAAGTCGTTAAACGTAGTGCTGGGATGGCACTTTGAGGATGACCAGGGGTTGCGACTGAATCCGCATCTGGTGTCGCTCCTGGGCACGCTCAACCAGCACGGCAAACTCACCCAAGCCGCAAAGGCCTCCGGCCTATCCTATCGCCATGCCTGGAATATCCTGAATGAGAGCGCAAAGTTTTTCGGCCAACCACTCGCCACATTGGAAAAGGGCCGTGGGGCTAAGCTGACCGAACTGGGCCGCAAACTGCTGCTAGGCAACCAGCGCGTAGAGGCGAGGTTGCACCCGCAACTGGAAAGCCTGGCCACCGAGATCAATGTCGAACTCAATCGCGCGATGGCCGATCTAACGCCGGTAATTCGAATATTTGCCAGCCATGGCTATGCCGTGGGGCTTGTGCCCCAGCACACCAGCGGCTACCAGGTGGAAATGCACTACAGCTCGCCCAGCGAGGCGCTGGCCGCCTTGCGCGAGGGGCGCTGCCGCATTGCAGGCTTTCATCAGTCCATCGGCGTGGACGTGCCGAGGCAACGCCAACGCCGCAATACGCTGATCGACTCTGGCCGCTTCGGCATCATTCGCTTCATTCGCCGCCAGCAGGGGCTTATGTATCAACCTGACAACCCCAAGAGCATTGTGGACTTGCACGACCTCTCCCGCCCGGACATCCGTTTTATTAATCGCCAGCCAGACTCGGGCACCCGTGACCTGTTTGACGCGTTGCTGGCACAACGCGCCATCGACGCCGCGCAGATCCAGGGCTACAACGTGCTGGAGTACACCCATTCAGCCGTCGCCGCACACATCGCCTCTGACATGGCCGATGTCGGTTTCGGTGTACAAACCGCCGCTCACCGGTTCGGCCTCGCCTTTACGCCGATGGTGCAGGAGTACTACTTATGGCTGTACCCACTGACCGCTGAGCATGACGAGGATATCAACGCGTTCCTAGGTACGCTTCGCGATACGAGTTTCCAGCAAGCTATCGCGCAGTTGCCGGGCTACACCTGCGACCACTGCGGCGAAACCACCACCGCGCAATGGCTACGCGAGGCGTAGCGGCCGGGGGGGCGTCAGATTGGTAGCAGCCGCCGTTCGTGTTCTAATGGCGGCCGCTTGATTCGACTTGATTGACCTGACCAGGAGTGCCCCTATGGCGGCCAAAAGCAAAGCGCAGAAAAAAACCGCGCGCCCCCGCAGACCCAGCCGAAAAGACGCCGAGCAGGCTGTTCGCACATTGCTTTTGTGGGCCGGTGAGGACACCCGCCGCGAGGGCCTGCTGGATACCCCTGCACGGGTCGCCCGCGCTTATGAAGACTGGTTTAAGGGGTACAAGGAGGATCCGGTCGCTTACATGAAACGCACCTTCGAGGAAGTGGAAGGCTATGATGAGATGATCGTGTTACGCGATATCCGTTTCGAGTCGCACTGCGAGCACCATATGGCCCCGATTATCGGGCGCGCGCATGTAGGCTATCTGCCAAGCAACAAAGTGGTGGGCATCAGCAAGCTGGCCCGGGTGGTGGAGGCATTCGCCCGTCGCTTCCAGGTGCAGGAGAAGCTCACCGCGCAGATCGCCAACTGCATCAGCGATGTGCTCAAACCACGCGGCGTCGGTGTCGTAGTCGAAGGCGAACATCAGTGCATGACCACCCGCGGCATTCACAAATCCGGCGTCTCCATGGTCACCAGCCAGATGCTGGGCAGCTTCCGTAAAGATGCACGTACCCGTGCGGAGTTCCTACAGATGATCGAGCGCGGCCGCTAAGTCACCTACACCCGCCCACGCACATCACTGAGCGAATCGGCTTGGTGGGAATATCCGCTCACACTAAGCGCTCACCAGCGCGCCGCTGGCGATGAGCGCAATCAGCACCTGCCGGTCGCCCTCGCCGGCCAGGTGGGGCCGGTCGAGCTTGCCCTCGCACAACCACTGTGCTGTGCTCACCGACACTTGATATCCCTCCCCGTCTACAAACAACTCGGCCTGCAACTCCTCACGCGCGCGATAGGCGAAGCGGCTGTGCCGGCTGGTGCTTAACGGGCGCTGCCCCGCCACGTACTGGTGCCACAACTCGGCCGCCTCCTGATCTTCAACCGGCTCACTCAGTTCCTCATAGCGCGCCTCGGTCATCAACTCACCCAGTGCCTGACTCATGGCCTCTCGCCACTGCGCGCGTGGTAACGCGCCCAGCAAGCTCTCCAACTGTGCCTCGACGGCAGCGTTCATCTGCCCTGGCGGCGCATTCAACGTGCCATCACCGTCCCGGTAGCGCAGGCTCTGGGACAGCATCGGTGCAAGATGCTCAACCGCCCGACTGATCAACGAGGCGGCAGACGGGGCGCGAAAACCGATAGACCAGGTCATGCAATCCTCGCTCAGCGAGGTGCCCCAGTGGGCAAGCCCGGCGGGCACATAGAGCATGTCGCCCGGCGCCAGATCGTGCTCGGCCGACGGCGCAAACGCCGCCAGTAAGCGCAACGGCTGATCGGGCTGAAGTGGCGTGGTGTGATCGCAGCGCTGGCCCAGTTGCCATCGCCGGCGCCCGCGCGTTTGCAACAGGAACACGTCGTAGTAGTCAAAGTGCGGGCCCACGCCGCCGCCGGGCGCTGCGTAGCTCACCATCACATCATCAACACGCCAGCTAGGAAGGAAGGAAAACTGCGCCATGATCGCGGCGACTTCAGGCAACCATTGGTCCACCGACTGCACCATCAGCGTCCACCCCTCGGCGGGTGCATCGGTAAAATCATGCGCCTCAAACGGGCCGTGCCGCAGCGCCCACGGTGCGTGCGCATCGCTCGCATGGCCGCGGACGATACGCGATTCTACCGATGCCTCCATCGCTAGCCCGGCCAGTTCCTGTGGGCTAAGCACTTCACCCCAGGCATGCGTGGCGCTGCGCACCAGCAGCGGTTGCGCCTGCCAGTATTGCTGCAGAAACTGCTGTGGTGACAACGACCCTAGTATTGCCCCGTGCTCGCTCATGGTTAGGGCCGGAGTCGGGCGACCGCCTCCTGCCAACCCGCGTACAACTGCTCGCGCGGCTGGCTGGCCATCTGTGGCTGGTAGGTGCGCTCGCGTTGCCAGGCATTGCTGATCTGCTCAAGCGAATCGAACACACCCGCATGCAGCCCTGCCAGGCACGCGGCGCCCCAGGCAGTCGACTCAGTCACTTGTGGCACCTCAATCGGGATATCCAGCATATCGGCCAGGAACTGACCGACAAAGGTGTTGGCCATCAGCCCGCCGTCGGCGCGGATGACTTCAGGTCGGGTGCCGGTGTCTGCCTGCATCGCATTCACCAGATCCATACTTTGATAGGCCTGTGCCTCCAGTGCAGCCCGAGTGATGTGGGCGCCGGTGCTCTCCCGCCCCAGTCCGCTGATCTGCGCACGCGCCTCTGGC
Organism: uncultured Gammaproteobacteria bacterium; assembly: GCA_965369325.1. Taxonomy (GTDB): domain Bacteria; phylum Pseudomonadota; class Gammaproteobacteria; order Steroidobacterales; family JBCBZW01; genus CBDUQI01. The sequence continues at coordinate 32,698 of CBDUQI010000015.1, read as the reverse complement.
TGCCAGTACGGCGCGCCCAGTCCGGTAAAAGCCGGGACGAAATAAACGCCGTTGTTATCGTCCACCGAGCGGGCCAGCGCCTCGCTTTCGGTTGCGTTGGCAAACAAACCCAGGCCATCGCGCAACCACTGTATCGCTGCACCTGCCACAAATATCGACCCTTCGATGGCGTAGTGCACCTGCCCGTCCAAACGGTAGGCAATGGTGTTTAGCAAACGATTGCGCGAGGGGCGCAGCGCGGTGCCCGTGTTCATCAGCGCGAAACACCCGGTGCCGTAGGTGGACTTCACCATCCCGGGCTCGAAGCAAGCCTGGCCGATCAATGCGGCCTGCTGATCGCCTGCCATGCCGCCGATGGTCAGTGAACGCTGCAGCACACCCTGCGCCGTGGTGCCAAACTCGCCCACATTGTCGCGCACCTCCGGCAGCACTGCGGCGGGGATACCCAGCAGCGACAGCAACTGCGGATCCCAGGTGTTCTCGTGGATATTGAACAGCAACGTGCGCGAGGCATTGGTCGCGTCGCTCGCGTGCACCTTGCCCCCGCTCAGATGCCACAGCAAAAAGCAGTCTATGGTGCCGAAGGCCAGCTCGCCTGCCTCGGCGCGCGCGCGCGCGCCGGGCACATGATCCAGTAGCCAACCCAGTTTGGTGCCCGAGAAATATGGGTCCAACAGCAAGCCGGTACGCGCACTGATATCTGCTTCATGGCCAGCGTTTTTGAGCTGCTCACAGATCTGCGCGGTGCGTCGATCCTGCCAGACAATCGCATTGTGCAGCGGCTTGCCGGTGGCCCGATCCCACAGCACGGTGGTCTCACGCTGATTGGTAATTCCGATGCCGGCAATCGCGGTGCTCTCGCCCACCTCGCCCAGTACCTCGCGGCAGGCCCACAAGGTATCAGCCAGGATTTCGTTAGCATCCTGCTCTACCCAGCCGCGCTGCGGGTAGTGCAAGTTTAACTCACGCTGGCGCACGGCGCGCACGGCGCCGTGCTGATCAAACGCAATCGCGCGCGAACTGGTGGTGCCCTGATCGATGGCAAGAATTAGCGCCATCCTGAATCCCCCTTCCAAAGTGACGCGCCGGTGCAGCGCCCATGCATCGTGCCACTTCAACTGATTGGCGGTTACCGTCCCCCCCGGCGCCAGTACGTTACCGTCCGCCGCCAATCCTACAACAGGCGGCAGGCCAACGTGCTGCGCAACGCAATGCCATCACTGAGGAGTACTGAGGAGTACCGCGGGCGCGGGGGGCCGCACCGGTCAGCCTGGGCGCCGGACCGGTGCGTTCAGTCCTCGCGCGCGCAGGCCATGCGCGGGTGGGGCTTTCTACTCAGCGGGCGCCTCCTGCGCAGCGGGACAGACGTCGGGCACGAACTCGACCGCATAGGTGTCAGTGCGATAGGCCGGCACGTACGGAAACCCCTCAGGTGGTGCGGAGACCAGCCAGAAACGCCCGCCGCTGGCGTCCGGCCCTGGCGGGTAGATGTCGCCGGATTCCAGATGGCGCCAGTGCACATCCACGGTGCTTGCCGTCACGAGCGTACCCTGATGCTCCAGGTCCTCGGCGCCTACCCAACTCGCCTGCACTTCATAGGTGGCATCGAAGGACATCATGGAGGCGGGAAAGCTCACCGGTTTTTTTTGCTTGCCAAGGGCGGCCAACGGCAGTCCAAGCGCACCGCCATGAAACATCTGAGAGCTGATTTTACCCTGCAGCGGCTGGCGCTCACCATCGCGGTACATAGCCCCTGTATAACCGTCAGGGCCCAGCGTGCGTTCGACCCGCGCCAGCTCCTTGCCGTCGGGGCCAGTGACCCGAGTCTCCATCCGCTGGGGCGCGAAGGAATCGCGTTCGAAGTACACAGTGGCTTCGCTCACCACGCCATCCGCGCGGTGGCTGGTCTGGCGCAAACGCAGCACATCCTCACCAATGATGGCCAACTGCTCAGTCATCGGGCCTTGATTGCGCCATTGGCCTTCCACCAGCGCGCACTGTTGCCAAGTATGCTCGTAGGCGGCCAGCGCAGCGGTGTTCAAATTGAGCCCGCCAATGGCATCGCTCGACGCACGTGAGTGCGCCAGTTGTACCGCCGGTGGGATGACGGCGGTGAGCGCGATAGCGGCCAGACTGTGCATGAGCAAGCGAGGCGAGCGAGGTAGAGCAGCGGAAGTGGATTTTGTCATAAAGGCAGACTCCTGATGAGTGGATATCTGCACCATTTGCTGTGCACACAAGCAAGGCAACTCTTTTCTTCTCTTTTGGTCTGATATTGTATCGGGGTGTTGCAACCGGGGAGAAACCAACGTGGCCGACACCGCACTCACCTGCCGGGTGGACCGGGTGGCACAAACGGCAACGCTGGGCGGTCAACCACTGCCGCTTAAGTTCAAAGCGTGGCAAGTGTTGGTTGCCCTGCTCGAGGACGCCCCCAATACCGTCACCCGGGAGAGGCTGATCCGGGACATTTGGAACGGTAACTATCTGACGGGCGACAAGGGTCTGAACCAGGCCATGTGGGAGATACGCGGCGCGCTCGCCGATGATGCACGCGCCCCTGAGTATATCCGTACGATACCGCGCACCGGCTATCGATGGATTGCGCCGGTAGCGCCGGATGCAGGCATGGCGCAAGGTGCCCGCGAGGCCGCCGTCGCACACCATCGCGCTCACGCAACGGACCTGGCGAGGCCCGCGATTCGCCAACGCAGTTTGTATTCACACCCGGGTGCAGCACTAGGGGCAGTGTGTGCGACGCTGGGGTTACTCATGTGCGCCGGCTCCGACCACCGGATGCCAGCGACGGGCACCCACGATGGCGAGCATGTTATTCCGCGGCCGGCGGCCGGACAGCCAATGCCCCTGGTACATCGATCGGGACGGGATATTGTGGTGGATCTGCCGGGCGGTTGCCGCCGTGTTCTGCGCCCGACAGAGCACAAGGCGCTGAGCTCCCCGGTGCTCTCGGCCGATGGCGAGCACATTGTGTTTGAGTTGCACCAGCCCAGCGGATGCCAGTTGGTAATGCTCGACCTGTACGAGGGCACCCGTACGGACTTTGCCGCTTGCCCGACGGCAAGCGGCTAACCTTCGCGCAAGCGCCCCGCCGCCATTCGGCGGCGGGGCTATCACTTAATTACGCGCGAGCACCTCAAGCGTGTAGGTCCCGCTGGCCGGCACGCCCGGGCTGGTGATCTGCGCGGCGAAATCAGCAAAATCCTGACCATTGACGTCGCCGTCCGCATTAAAGTCGTACAGTTGGCAGATCGCGGTGTTGATGATGCCAAGGGCGCAAGCGCGGAAAATCACCTGATCGCGCCCTTCAATATCGCCGTCGCGATCGCCGTCGCCGCATACCAGATTCACGCCAACTTCAAAGTCCAGCGCGCCACCCGGTGCGGTAAACTGCAGGGCCTCTTCAACATTAGGTGCCACGCCGCGATTCGAACTGGCCACCACGTTGCCGCCCTGATCACGCACTGTCAGCGACACATCACTGCAACCTCGCAGTACCACCGACACGTTGCCGCCCGCGGCGATACCACTGGCAGTGTACACGTCGGTGCTGGCGCGTTCGGCGCTGGACTGAACAACCACCGGATCGAGGTTGTACAGCGCTGGCAAAGTACCGCCCAGGGCCGCGCCGTCAAGCTCGGTCGACTCGGCGTTCACGAACAGATGATCGTCATTGGTGCCGCCCACCAGAATGTCGGCGAAACCATCTCCGGCGAGGTTGGCTGCAGCCGCATGCCAACCGGCGTGCTGCCCGCCGTTGGGGAAGGTGTTGCCCGGCGCCCACTCGACAAAGCTGAGCTGACCAGCCGCAGAGGTGTTGCGCAGAATCATTGGACGGCGGTTCTCGCCCATCACCACCAGGTCGGGACGGCCGTCGTCGTTAAAATCGGCCACCGTGGCTTTGCGGCTTTCCGTGCTGGAGGTGCGCCCCGGCATTGCCACTTCGGTGAACGTGGCTTTGTTGGCGCCATCGTTACCCATGTTGCGGAATACCACATCCAGGTTACCGACGCGGTTGGAGAAGTAAAAGTCCATGCGCCCGTCACCGTCAAAATCGGCCGGCTCCATAGAGGGCTCCTCATCGGTTGCTCCTACCACCGTCTGCGTGCTGCCGGTGTATTTGAAGTCACCCACAGAGCCGCCACCGTTCAGGTTGTTGTTGTAGTAAATGTAGTTGGGATCGAAGTGGTTGCTGACCAGCAGATCGATGGTGCCGTCGCCGTTGATATCCGCCGATGCGATGTCCACTGTGTAGTCACCGTCGTTCGGCACCTGCTGGTTGGTCACCTCATTGAAGAAACCGGATTGATCGTTAAGGTACATGGTGTCCTGCGACGGGCCCGGGTAATTGCCCAGATACAGATCGGTCGCACCGCTGCCGTTTAGGTCGGCCGCGACCGCGCCGCATGCCGCGCCGGTAGCACCGTTCAGGCGAAAGGTCTCCTCTGCAAATCCGGTAAACACACCGCCGGGATGCTGGTTAGCAAAGAACTTCGTCTGCCCCGCCTGACCGTTGCTCAGATCGTCGTTAACAATGATCAGATCCAGCCAGCCGTCCTGATCGAAGTCACGCAGGAACGCATTGCGCGAGGTGTCCGACAAACTAAACTCCGAGATCGCCGGCGACCCGCTGATCTCCACCAGCACACCGTTGTCGTTACGATAAAGCTTGTTGCGGCGGCTGCCGAAATCACTCAACGCCACCGCCATGGCAACATCCAGATCCCCATCGTTATCAATATCGCCCAGTTCACCTCTTTCTCATTGCCCGAGGTTTCATTTACCGTTTGCTGCACGTTAGTGGCCGTGATGTTTTTGAAGTTCATCGTGCCCGCTACGCGCGCGTTAGCGTTGCTCGATACAAAGAATGTAAGCATCGCGATTGAAAGCGTTGTCCTGCAGTGGATCATGTCCCCGCTCCTATTTCGTGGATAACCACGGAGTTGTTACTGGATGAGTGGCCGGTGCTCCTTCAGCGCCAGGTGAGCGCCATCTGTGTAGCTTTGGCGGTTGGAGCACTTATGTTGAGCGTAGCACGGACACGCTGCGGACCCAACGAGTGGTCCATGGCGGAGCACATCCGTAACTCATGTTAGGCGCCGAAGCGCACATGTTCGGCGCCATTGGCGTCAATTACGCGGGCGTTGCGTGAGCTTCCAGCTTGAAGGCGAACGAATAACGAGGCGCAAAACAAATGCGATTGGGCGGGCGACCAACATGCAAAATGGCCCCGTCGAACACGACCAGACGGCCCGGCCGCGGGCTGACAACAAACTCCGCATCACCCGCATTGTTGAAGAACAGCGTTTCTCCTCCCCAGTCCACATGCCACTCTTTGGCGATAAACCACAGCGCCGTAAGCCCGCGTGCATCCGGCGGGCAGTCCACATGTGTAAACAGCATATCGCCATGTTGCGCGTAGTTGCAGTAAGCCCGAGTGACGCGGTACTCGTATCCGTCGGCTTCAAACGGCGAGGCTGCGGCCAGCGAAGGCGCGAATAACGGCAGGCGTTGCGCGTCCTGCAGACTAAGATTGCTTGCCCAATGGCGAAACTGGGTGGTTTCAGGCCGCGCCACTTCCATGTGAGTGAAGGCGTTGCTGTCCAGAGCATTGGCCAACGCCGAGACGACCGAATCCGGTAGCAGGTCGTCGTACACTACAATATCGCGGTTCTCCACCCGCCCTCGCCGAGTGATACAGCGTTCATCAACGTCCGCTAAAGACATATGCCCCCTCCCAGAAACTAGGGTTCTGCTCTACACACAACCATCACGGCGATTTGGCCATGCCCGGGGCCACGCGGTAGGCCTATCTCCCCGAGATATTGGTGTACGCCTGAGTGGCGTGGTCCGTAGCACAGTAGACCCCGTAGCCACCGCAGGGTTCTTTGAACCTCGGCAATAAGATGCGCGAGACGCATGTAGCGTTGCACCTCAAACGTACAACGGATGGGGCGACCTCAATTTGGACCTCACACCCGTACCAGTACCGGCAGGCTGCGGTTGTTGTTGTCCGGCCTTGCGGGGCTGGGCGTTACCTGCAAAAAAATAAAATAGCGGTGAGGCTTGCCCGCGCCGGGCACGATGCTGGCTCGACAGTGCACTTCAGTCCCCAAGCGGCCGTAAAAAAAAGGGGCCTGCAACGCAGGCCCCTTTTTAGCTACGCACCTGACGGGCGTTTACTTACTCGGGCTGACCCGCATCCAGCCAGTCTTGAACCGTATCCTGCTCTTCCTGGGTCAGGCATGACGGATTACCGGCATCCTGGGCAGGATCACCAGTACAACCCGCGCCTTGCGGCATCGAGCCATCCTGCACTCTGACCAGTGCGCAAGTGCCGATGGTTTCACCCGGGCACACGTTCGAGGGCAACAGCGTGTCGGTGTAACTAGTACCAATGTTGTGCCCGCCGGAGCCGAAGATGGTATGGCAGGGCGCGCACTTGGCCGCAAAGATCGGCTGTACGTCCACAGTGTAAGTAGGCGCGGCAGGCGGCTCTGCGGCCGGCCCGGGCTCGCCAAAGAACGAGGCCTTCATCAACTGCAGATCCTGAAAGTCCACGGTACCGTTGCCGTCGAAGTCGGCATCGTCGTCGGACATGAAGATAACTGCCTTGAACAACTGCAGATCTTCAAAGTTGATCGTGAGGTCGCCGTTCAGATCCGCATCGCACGCATTACCAAAACCGTCACCGTTGGTATCGCGCTGATCGGCATTCGCCACCTCGGTGCAGTTATCCACCGTGTCGTCAACACCGTCCGCGTCGGTATCAGCCAGCGCTACCAACACCTGACCTCGGACTTCACCGCCCGGCTCAAGATCGGAATGTATGTTGATGTACCAAAGCCCGGCTAGCAGGTCCGCCTCCTGAGCTTGGCTCAATGTGGTACTACCTACCGATGGGCTGACCAATCCGCTGATGGTGCCAAAATCAATCTCAACACCCGCCGATTGGCCCGGCTCAGCCGGACCATGAAAATGCGCGACCGACTCGGTGCCATCCAATACCCACTGGATATTCCAGGAGAACAGGTTGGAGACATCATCGTAGGTCATGGTTGCCGAGCCGGTGCCACTGCTGTCAGTACCGGCCTGGGCGCCGTCGATCGCGGCGGTTAGATCGAACGAATCGGCGTTCGCGCTGGAAATCGCCAGGAGCAAGGCCGCACCGGCCAAGCTACTGATCCGTAGTTGTTTCATTTGAATCCCCTTGAGTTAGTTACGCTTGAGCACGCTTATACTGAGTCCGCCGGAGCCCCGGTTTGGGTTCAACCGCGGAACAATTAATTAGCCACGCCCAGCGTGTATCGCTAATACTCGCCAACCTTATCCTATCCAACTGGCGCCCGCTGCTTCTATGACGTCAGCGCGCGATGTTATGGAACATCCAAGCGTATGACTCGTACGCTGAGCGTGGCAGGGCGTCCCTGCGCGTGCCGGATTTAGTCCGGTGAGGGCTTGTAGATCAGCCCAAACACGGCACCTGCAATGGAAAAACTGATCACACTGCTAACCATCCAGGTAATCGCGAGACTGGCTGGAATCGGGTAGATCACATGCTGGTCGATCATCGCCGGAATGGCAAAGAACAACCCCATCAGCAAACCGAAGCGCAAACCCTCCAGCGCGCCACCATCTTCAACCCCGTGGATGTAGATAAAACAAAAGAAAAACAGTGATACTGCACTGGTCACCCAGAAGATGTGCATCATGGATGTCATCTGCTCTTTGCCACGAAACGACGATGCCAGGCTCTCATAAGTATCGGCCAACATAATGCCGTGAACTAAAAAACTGATGCCCTGCATCAACACAAACACCACAACCAGACCAATCCAGAATGTCTTGTTCATTGAGACTCTCCCCCTTTTTATATTGCCTCACGCCCCTAAATCTAGCAGAGCACTGTACGAACATCCAGTCACGGAGCTGCGCCGAAAACATTGCGCCCTTGCGATGTGAGGTGGCATGCTCCGCGAACATCACTATGAAAATAAACACCCTGGATACGTTCGTCGTCGCCAATCCACCACCCGGCTTTGGCGGACCGTACTTCGTTTTTGTCAAACTCACGGCGAGCAATGGCATCGAAGGGCTGGGCGAGGCCTATTGTGTACCGTTTCGCCCGAGCGTGGTGGTTAGCATGATTGAGGATGTGTTCGAGCGACACCTGCACGGCCACGATCCGTTTCATATTGAGCAATTGTGGGCGCGCGTCTATGCCGACGGTTACACCCAACATCCGGACTTGACGCTGATGGCGGTGCTGAGTGCCCTGGAGATGGCGTGCTGGGACATCGTAGGCAAAGCGTTGGACAAGCCCGTGTACGAACTGCTGGGCGGTCGGGTGCACCGCAAACTGCGTGCTTACTCCTACTTGTACCCTGAGCCGGAAGATGAGGCGGACGTCTACCGCGATCCTGATCTGGCGGCTGAGCGCGCCGCGCAGTATGCGCAGCAAGGATTTACCGCCATCAAATTTGACCCGGTTGGCCCGTACACCGCGTTTGATCCGCGGCAGCCTTCGCTGGACGCACTGGCGCTGACCGAGCGCTACGTAGCACGTGTACGCGAGGCGGTGGGTGACCGCGCCGATCTGCTGATCGGCACTCACGGGCAAATGACACCTGCCGGCGCCATCCGGCTCGCGCGACGGCTGGAACCCTACGATCCGCTTTGGCTGGAAGAGCCGGTACCGCCGGAGAACCCGCAGGCGATGGCGCGAGTCGGTGCCGCCACCAGCATCCCGGTGGCCACTGGTGAACGCCTGAGCACCAAACACGATTTCGCGCGGGTGCTCAAACACCAGGCCGCAGACATCCTGCAAATGAACCTGGGGCGTTGCGGTGGCATTCTTGAAGCGAAGAAAATCGCGTCAATGGCGCAAGTGCACTACGCCCAGATCGCACCGCACTTGTATTGCGGCCCCGTGGTCGGCGCTGCGAACATCCAGATCGCCACTTGCTCGCCTAATTTTCTGGTGCTGGAGGGCATCCAGCAATGGGGTGGCTTCCACGCGCAAATTCTAAAACAGCCCATCCAATGGGAGGACGGCTACGTGATACCCCCGCAAGCACCCGGTCTTGGCGTGGAACTGAACGAAGCGCTCGCCCGAGCGCGCTCCTATGATGGCGACACGCTGCATCTCAACCCCGGCCAGGTGCCCGTGAATGACTAATGCGGCTGCGATCCGTATCAACGCCGCCGTATGCTATGAGTTTGGCCAGCCCCTGACGGTGGAGCCACTGCAACTCGACCCGCCGGCGGCGGGCGAAGTTCGCGTGACGCTAAAAGCCTGTGGCATCTGCCACAGCGACATCGCGGCCATCCGCGGGCACTGGGCAGGCGGCACGGCCCCGTACGTGGCGGGGCATGAGGGCGCCGGTGTGGTGGAGTCCGTCGGCGAGGGAGTAGAAGAGTTTTCAGTCGGCGATCGGGTGGGCGTCACGCTGGTGCGCTCATGCGGGCAATGCGTCGCCTGCCAGGCTGGCCATACCGTCGCCTGCAATGGCGAACATGCGCTTGCACGGCAAACCCGTCTGCGCAGTATGCACGGTGAGCCCGTCGCGCAGGGATTGCTGGTCGGCGCGTTTGCACAGGCTTGCGTGGTTGACCAGAGTCAACTGGTGCATCTGCCGGATGACGTGCCTTACGTTAACGCAGCGCTGCTGGGGTGCGCGGTGATTACCGGGTTTTGCTCGGTCACACGCGTGGCCGCTATGCCCCCGAACGCGCGAGTGGTAGTGATTGGTGTCGGCGGCGTTGGGCTCAACGCCCTGCAAGCCGCGGTGATACAGGACGCCGCGCAGGTGATCGCGGTAGATGTGCACGAACATAAACTTCAGGCTGCGGTCACCCTGGGCGCGAGCGATACCCTTAACGCGAGCCAAGTGCCGGACCTCCCCGCGGCCGTCAACGCACTGTGCGCCCCGCACGGCGCAGACTACGTGTATGTGGCCACCGGTCGCTCGCAGAGCTTTTCGCAAGCGCTGGCGATGTGCAACAACTACGGCACTGTCGTGATTCTTGGCATGCCACCGGATAAGGATCGCATGTTTAGTATCGACGCCCACACACTCACCACCGGGCGCAGGCTGCTCGGCAGCAAACTGGGCGACACGTGCATCCGTGAGGACATTCCACAGCTCATCGAGTTGTACCGCGCAGGAAAACTTAAACTGGATGAACTGGTGAGCGCCACCTATCCACTGGCGCAGATTAACGAGGCAATACAAGCCGTCGAACGCGGCGAGGCGCTGCGCAACGTGATCGAATTGTGAGAGGTGCCGCATGATCGAAGCGACAATCAACTGGGCAACACCAACCGCGAATGATCCCCGTAAAAAACTCAAGCAGACTATCCGCAATGCCACATCGTAGTTTAAGTTTCCTCACCCTGATGACCGCCAGTCTGCTTATGGGCGGCTGCCAGAGCTCCCGCGTAATCAATGCCCAGCAGGTATTCGAGCCCGCCTCCACCGTTGAGCAGGTGCAGCGACAACTCCGGGCGCTGCCTAAAGATGATATCTGGTGGACCGTCAACGGCCAGGATATGGCGTGGAACTTTAAGAACCTGCATCAGATATTCCCCACCGTGAACGTGTATCGCAACGGGCCTGTGCGACCGCTGGGCACCCGTAACATGGCGCAGATCGCCGACTTCCCGGTGCAGACACCGGACGGCACGATGCGCTTTGAGTCGTTCATCGAAAGCGAGTTCTCTACCACTATGGGCGTGGTGGTGGTGCACAAAGGCGAAATTGTCTTTGAGCGCTATCCGCGCATGCAGCCGTACGAGAAACCGGTCTACTGGTCGGTGGCCAAAGTCTTCACCAGTACGCTGGTGCGGTTGCTGGAGGAGCGTGGGCAGATCGACGTGGCCCGGCCCATTGAGCACTACCTTCCCCGACTGGCTGGGTCTGCACTCGCCGGCACCAGTGTGCGCGACATCCTGGACATGGCCAGTGGTCTGGATTGCGAGGATGAGTACGAAAATCTAGATTCATGTTACTACCGCTACTCGATGGCTATTGGTGATGGCTTTCGCACCGCAGATGCACCGGACGACGTCTACGCCTTTGTGGCCGACCTGCAAACCAATCGCCATGCGCCGGCTGGCACCCGCTTCTCTTACTCGGGCATGAATACCTTTGTGCTAGCCTGGTTGGTCGAGGCCGTCACTGGGATGCCGTTCCAAGACGCGTTCTCGCGCGAAATCTGGGTGCACATTGGCGCCGAGGCAGACGCCTCATATATCGCCCCCCGATATGGCGTAGCCGTCACCCACGGCGGCTTTGTCGCACGCATGCGCGATATGGCACGCTTCGGTCTGCTGTTCACTCCCAGCTATGGCGTGGTGAGTGACAACCGTATTATCTCTGATGCACACATCGAGCTGCTGAGGAACGGCGGGCGAGCGCACCTGCGGGAAAACGCGGGGTTGCCCGACGTGACGCGAAGCGGGATCAAACACAACGTCTACCAATGGGATGAAATCTACGCTAACGACAATTTCTACAAAGGCGGTTGGGCTGGTCAGGGGTTGCTGGTGAACCCAAGCCGCGATCTGGTGGCAGTCTTCACTGGCTATTTTAAGGATGATGAGTACAGTGAAATATCGCTGGAGCCCATCTTGTTCGACATGCTGAACAGCGTGTTCGAGCACTATTAAGGCTTGTGGAAGGCATCTGCGCCTCGTTGGTTGACTTGAGCCGACGCTTCCCCGACAGTGGCCGCGTCACCACTGTTGGATAACTACTATGAGCCGATTCATCGTTTTTTCCCTGGCACTCGCCGCCTCCGGCCTGTCGCCCGCTTCACCGTTGCCCAACGCCAAACCCGAAACCGTAGGCGTATCGTCCGAGCGGTTGAGCAAAATCAGTGAATTCGCACAGCGCAACGTCGCTCAGGGCAAGCATGCGGGCGTGGTTACGCTTGTCGCTCGACATGGGAAAGTGGTGCATTTTGAGGCGACCGGGCAATTGGGCATCAACAACGATGCGCCGATGCAACGCGACACTTTGTTCAGAATTTACTCGATGACCAAACCGGTCACATCGGTTGCGCTTATGATGCTCTACGAAGAGGGCAAGTTTCAGCTTTCCGAGCCCGTGGAAAAATACCTGCCGGCGATGGCCAACATGAGAGTCTATCGGGAAGATCGTGCCCCTACCGAGGCCGCCTCGAAAATGACTATCGGCCAGGTGCTCACGCACACCGCCGGGTTGAGCTACGGATTTCACCCTGAAGACCCAGTGGACCAACTCTATGGCGAGGCGAAGATCTGGAACAGCCGGAATCTGGATGAGTTCGTCGAGAAAATTGCCGCGCTGCCGCTGCGCTTCGAACCAGGCACACGCTATCACTACAGCGTTGCCACAGATATGGTCGGCGCGCTGGTCGAAAAGATCAGCGGCCAGAGCTTGGAGACATTTTTCCAGCAACGCATTTTCGGCCCGCTGAAAATGGACGATACGTTCTTCTCTGTGCCGGAGAACAAACGGGAACGTCTGGCCACCAATCACGGCTGGGACGCCAAGAACAACAAACTGAGTTTGCTGCCACCCGAATGGGAACGCCCTTATCGCGACACCACGCTGTTCTCAGGCGGGGGTGGGCTGGTGTCCACCGCGATGGACTATATGGTGTTCTGCGAAATGTTGCGCCGTGGCGGCAGCTACAACGGCACGCATATTCTTGGCCCCAAGACGGTGCAGTGGATGACCATGAACCATCTCTCCGACGCGGTGCGTAACGAGGGCAAAGACCTTTATCCCTCTTCACATCTTTACCCAGGACAGGGGTACGGCCTCGGTGTGGGTGTTATTACCCAACCCGGGCTCAGCGAAGAGGTGTCCTCACGCGGGGAGTACTCGTGGGGGGGCGCAGCAGACACGCGGTTTTGGATAGATCCGCAGGAACAACTGGTGGGCATCGTGATGACCCAGTTGCTCGGCTCTCCCTGGAGTACGCGCTATGAGATGAAGGCTGCCACCTATCAAGCGTTAACCGAACTGGCCGGACAGTAGCCGTCGACGTCATTGGGGCAAATTCCGTCCTTCCAGTGTCAACCCCGCAGCGGCGTAGCCCGGGTCCATTAGACGCTGCACGGCATCAGCCTGCTCGCGCAACGTGAGATCGAAGAACGCCAGCGCTTTGTCGCGTTGAATCTGATGCGCTAGCGCCGGGCTAACCAGCGTGAACGTCCGCTCCGGCGCGAAGTAACGGGTGCGCGTCTGGCTCTTCAGATGCGGCCACCAATACGGGCCGGACACGCCAAAGCTGCCGTGATTAGAATCGGCCAGCAGGCCCCAGACAGCCAGCGCATCGGTTTGCAGGAACGCAGCACGCATCAGCGGATGCGGATTATCGCTGCTCGGGGCCACCTCACCACCGGCCTGCAGACCAATAATCAAATCGTCTTCCGCGCCACTCAGCAACAGAGTGGGTTTGCTGATGTGGGCAAGCGCAAACTCGCCATCCGCCGCGAACAGCACCGATTCCTGTCCTGCCGGCGCCAGCAACTCGGCCGGCAGACTCGCACGCACATCGGACCACCCCGGCGGCACCACGGCCATACCGGAACGAATGCGGGGTTCGAACTGCAAACCCACCAGTGTGGACGCACCACCAAACGACCGGCCCATCAGGCCTATGCGCTGAAGATCCAGTCGCCCTGCGAACGGGCCGCTGGCGTTCATGCGCTCCAGCTCAGTCAGCGTGGCGCGCAGATCATTCAGCCGCTGAATCAGTGATGCATCCAGTTGCTTCAATGCCCGCATCTGATCATCGCCGCTGACCAGCGGCGTGTAGCTTTGCCCGTAGGTTTCGGCACTGCCATAAGCACCGTGCTCATCCAGCAGTGCCAGCACCGGCGACATACGGGCGGCGAAATCCGGATCAACCCCGATCGCTAGCGCTGGATCGGCCCCGGTCATCGAATACGGGCTGTTGCCCGTATGCTCCGGGGCAATCACCAGATACCCGTGGGCCGCCAGGTGCTCGCAGGCGCTGCCCATGTTGTAGCGGCTGCCGGCGTCGCCGTGCGTCATCACGACGATGGGTAACTTCGAAAGCGAGGGTGCCAGTGGCGCATCAACAAAGCTGTTGCGCGGGCGATCAAACAGCTCGTCGATGGCGGCGTCGATCTCGTGCTGGCTGACGCCGTCCCTGACGGTATCGGGCGTCAGGTGGAAGAACGTGGTCTCGGTCATCATGCGCTTGTGCATCGCGCGATTGCCAAATACGTAATCACCGTACGTAGCTTGTGCGTACTCCTCGCCCGACACCGCCGCAGGGGCAACCGGGTACCAGAGCTCGGTAATTAGAGTACGCACACCCTCGTTCACGCCCGCAACGGTGTCATAGCCGCGGCTGTGATCGTGGATGAACCGCGTTTGCGAACCCACCGCAAAAGGCAGCGTCGCAGACTGGTGCGCAACGTCGATCTGCGCAGCCCCGACATCTGTCTTGGCAACGGGCGTTGTCGGCTCGGCGTGCTCACCGCACGCCCCCAACAACATCGCCGCACACAGGCCCAGCGCGGCGGATGCCGTCCGTGCAGCGGGTTGCACCGCCCGATCAATATTCATGCTTAACTCCAATCTGATGCACCGCCTGGATAGTGAGCGACGCGTTGTTCAATACAGGCGCACTTGCTGGCGTTTTAATTCGCCCTGCACGGCGACAATGTTTACATCGCGCGGTCCACGCCCACTGGCGACGCTCAACGCGGCCGCCACCCCTGCACCCTGGCCCGACACCGTGCAGCACATCATATTACGCACTGCGGCGTGGCTGTCTCTGTCGCCACCAATGCTGCGTCCTGCCACCAGCAGGTTTTCCACCTTCTTCGGCAGCAACGCCCGGTAAGGCACCTGAAAATAGCGTCCGGTCGTGGGCAGAATCAAAATGCCGTAACCATCAATGAACTCTGGAAAAATCCCGACGGTGTCGTCAAAGCGGCCCTGCTCGCGCACATCAACCGCGCGCATGTTGTACCGCGCATCAATTTTTCGCGTATCGCGAATGCCAATGGTCATGCCGAAATTGCGCAGCTTTGCGTTGGCGCACCCGGGCGTAAACCGACGGATCGCCTCCACTGCCATGACGGCCTGGCGGCGTCCCTCCATTTCACCTTCAGTCAGGCTGCGCATGTCGGTGCCATCCACGCCGGCCAGATGCACAAGATTGAGATACGTAAGATCGCCCTGCTCTGAGATCGCACCCCAAGTGCCACCGATGGTGGTGAGATCGCGCGGGATAACCCCCGCCTCCATCGCCTGCTCAAACGGTTTGCGCAAAAAGGGCGAGAACATCTTGTCCTCTTTTCCAGTGGTCTCGATACTCCACTCACCGCCTTCCCAGTCTTTGTAGGTCTGCGGGTCAGCGTACACGCCCTGAATAAACTTCTGCTTATCCACGCCGCACATATGGAACATCACCGAGGCGCCCATCAGTTCCTCACGCGGCGCCTTGTGTGTGGGTGCGCCGCTCAGGTGCGCGACATCGGCGTCACCCGTCGCATCGACAACGCATTTACCCAATACGGCCTGACGCCCGGATTTACTCTCGACGATAACGCCCGCGACCGCGTTGCCTTCCATCACGGGTGCCACCACCGTGCAATGCAGTAAAGGCTCGATGCCGGCCTCCTGCACCAGGCAGTCGGCGACGTACTTGAACATCTCCGCATCCAGCGCGTGGCTATCCGACTGGGGCTCCGGCTGCGCCGCGCCCATGGACTTAGCCCGCGCCTCAAACTCGATGCCAACACCTTCGCTGTCTACCGTATGCTCGTGTCGATACCAGGCGAAGCCTTCCACCCCCACCTGCGTGATATTACCGCCGAAGCAACCATTGCGTTCGAGCAAAATGACTGAGGCACCGGCACGGGCGGCGCCCAGCGCGGCCGCCAGACCGCCCGGGCCGCTGCCAACCACCAACACATCGGCCTGGGCCAGCACCGGTGTCTGCCGGGCGGGTTCGCTAATCGCTTTCATTGTCTGGCGTCTGACTCCAAGTAGGTGGAGGCGCCAAAGATACACGTAAAAGAGCTCGCTCGCGCCGACAGAGTTGTCGGCGCGAGCGGTTACGGAACAAGGTGGCGGACTACTCGCTGAGCGGGACCACCAACCGCATGTGGTGGCGATGTGTCGCGTTGGTATCAAACGTGCCCAGACGCACGCCGTAGCGCTGCACACCCGATTGCGCGCTGGCGCTGAGCAGCACACGGCGCAGAGTGCTCGCGCCCGGTCCCAGCGTGACGCTGCTGGCCGCCCCCACTGAGGTCTCGCCACTAGCGCTTACCTGAGATACCCACAAGTCGCGAGTCTGGTTTTGGGTACTGTGATTGGTAATCCGTACATTGGCTGCAGCCAGCGCCCCAGGCGCGGCCACTTGCGTGGTACGCAAGAACTCTGCGCTCACCAGCGGCTCGTCCACCTGCAGCGTCTGGTCGACGTCAACAAACAACTGCTCCTGAGTAATGCCGCTGGGGAAGGTCACCGTCACATCACCCGTCTGTGCACTCTGCATGCCAAAGTGGGCGGTGAGTGTGTTGCGCGACAGATGCGAGGAGCCGCCGTCAATCTCACGCAGCTGGGTATCCTGACCGGTACGCACCCATACCTTTGCGCCAATGCCGTCGCGATTGCTGATGCTACCGGTCACTTTCACTTTTAGCCAGGTAAAGGCGTTCAGGCCTGTCGCGTTATTTCGGTACAGACGGTTGAGGCCCTGCAGATTGCTAAAGTGCATATCCACATCGCCATCATTGTCGAAATCGGAAAATGCGACACCCCGATAGTAACCGGTGGCAGTCACACCCAGTGCGGTGTGCAGTTCCTGAAAGTCGCCCACACCCGCTAGGCGGCTGCGGTAGACATAGCACGGGGTTTCCTGCGTGTAGGCCAGCCCGCCAAATGCGCCGGGGTACTTGTCCAGCGGTGCACCGCCGTGGCACACCACCAAGTCCTGCCAGCCATCTAAGTCCAGGTCAGAGAAGCCCGTGCCCCAACTCACCAGACCGAACCAGCCCCAGATGTCGCTGTCGTTGGCCTCGACGCCGAACGCCACCGCACTCTCGGTAAACGTGCCATCGCCATTGTTCACGGCCAGCTCGTTATTCGCCAGATCGCTCACGTAGTAGTCCAGCAGCCCATTGCGATCAAAGTCCGCGACGGCGATACCCATACCGGCCTGCACCCAGTTGAAGCTGGCGAAATCACTCACGTCGGTAAACAGCCAGCCGCCCATGCCGTCCGGGCCGTCGTTGCGGAACAACCGCGTGGGCACATCGTTCTGCGACGGAATCGCCAGATCCATGATCACCATCAAATCGGGGTCGCCGTCGTGATCGTAATCAGAGAAGGCACTGGCCAGCGGGCATCCGGCTTTGCCGATATCGCCCGAGAGGCCTACGCCGGTCTGCGAGGCAATGTTCACGAAGGTGCCATCACCCTGCGAATGCCACAGCCCGTCCTCCCCGCAGGAAAACTCAGGCGTATTGGTAATCAGGTGATTGTTGATGAACAAATCCAGATTGCCATCACGATCAAAATCGCCCCAGTTGGCACTGGCGGAATTGAAATCCGCATCGCCCAGGCCAGCCGCTGCGGTGACATCCGTAAAGGCAACCGCGCCGGTTTCGATCAGCATGTTTTTGAACAGCTTGTTGGGGCCGTTGTTCGTGACCAACAGATCCTGATCGCCGTCGTTGTCGTAGTCGGCCGCCGCAACGCCGTGTGCAACCCCGGCACAGTCGCTCGCACCCGCAGCGTCAATCAGCGGCGTAAAAGTACCGTCGCCATTGTTCTGATACAGCGGATTGCAGCCAACGCCTTGGGTGGCGTAGAGATCGTCGTCGCCATCGTTGTCGATGTCCACCCAGGCTGCGCCGCCACCGCCCGGCCCGTCGACATCACCGTCGTGTGCATACTGCACGCCGGAGGCCGAAGAGACGTCGCTAAAGAGAATTTGCGCGCCGGCACCGTGGCACCAGGCGAGACTGAGGGCAATCAGATATACACGCGACCCTGATAATTTGGACAAAGCAGAGTTACGACTCACTGTAAACATAATGCACCTCCATAGGGCACTGCGTGGGAGATTATGCAGTTTGTCCTTTATTTATAGACGCAATTAGCCCGTGTCCGCAAATGGTGAGGTGACATGGCGGCGCAAAGCGCCATCCCAAGCGCTGTGGAAGTGGCGTGACAGCCAATGCGCTACACTAATGGCAAAGCACAACGGCCACCTCAACTGGTCGGAACAACACCAAACGAGGCCATGGAGGATCTCTCATGCTTACCTCGCCAGCCAATTTCTCGCGCTGCCGACGCGCAGCACCCATCCGTCTTTGCCGCAGCATGGCGATGACGGGCGCCGCGCTCGTCGCCATCATTTCAACGCCACTAATGGCCGGCGAACCTGCGCCAGCATGGCAATCCGCCACCACCAGCCCTGCCCCGTTGACGCGACTGGCCGTATGCGGCGACAGCGAGCCTGATGCGGGCGAGCAATGTGATGACGGCAACCTGAATGACGGCGATGGCTGCTCCAGCACCTGCACCGTAGAAACCGGCTTTTCCTGCACGGCCAGCGAGGCATCGGCGGATGAGAACGCGGTGGGTGATGGCGGCCTTGAGTTGGGCGGTGTCAACGGCGCGGGCAACAACCCGTTCTGGTCCGAGTCAGGCGATTTTCTTCCGCCTATCTGCTCGCCCGAGACCTGCGGCGCGAATGTCGCGCGCACAGGGACGCACTATGGTTGGTTTGGCGGCGTGCTGGATACACAGGGGCTAGCCAACAGCACATTGACGCAGACGGCGACGATCCCCGCGACCGCGACACAGCTTAGCTTCTACACCCGCCGTCTGAGTTGCGCCTCACCGCTTACCGACAACATTGAAGTGCGGATTGATCAAAACCTAGTCGCGACCGTTCTGTGCGATACGACCGACGCCGGCTATCAGTTGAACACCGTCGATCTGGTGGCCGCTGCAGGCGGGCCTTACAACGACAACGCCACGCATGACATAAATTTTGTCGCCACAACGCAGGGCCTGGGCGGTCCGCCCAACGATTTCACTAACATGTTCCTGGACGACGTACAGATGCTCACCGGTAATGTATTACCGCCAGTCCCCAGCGTATGTACCGAGCCGTGCTTTAGCGAAGACTTTGACGAGCAGGGAGCAGGCGATCTCAGCGGCTGGACGGTCTTTAACGTTGGCACCAACGCTGTTGACTGGGGTACCACCGACGATGGCATCTGCGGCGCGGGATTACTCACCCCCGACAATTACACCGGTGGCAGCGGTGAGGCCGCGTGCGTGGACAGCGACCAGGCTGGCCCGGGCGGCATCGAGGCCTATCTGTGCTCACCACAGATTGATGTCTCCGCCAGCACTGGCACGCAGGTGCAGGCGCTGGCCAACTACCAGATTTTCCCAGCCGGCGAAGGCAGCGACGCGCTGCAGATTCTGGTCGGTACCCAGGCGCCCGCGCCGGGAACCATCGCTAGTTATACCTCCGTATTCAGCACTGACCGCAACGTGGGCACCTTCCAGGGGGCAGGCGCCGCAATCAGTGCCGCCATGCCGGCGCAGAACGGTTACGTATGTATTGCCTATCAGGCAGACTTTGATTGGTACGCGCAAGTTGACGATTTTACCGTCGCGGCCACTGACTGCGGCGCCATTGTCGATGACGACAACGACGGCATTGACGACCAGTCCGACAACTGCCTGGCGTTAGCCAACCCCGACCAACTGGACACTGATGCAGATGGTTACGGCAATTTGTGTGATGGTGATTTCGACGACAACTGCATGATCGATTTTGGCGATCTGGCCATTATGAAGGCGGAGTTCTTTGGTCCGGGTGAAACGGACATGGACGGCAACGGCAGTACCGACTTCGTCGATCTGAGTTTGCTGAAAGCCGTGTTCTTCGGCACCCCGGGGCCAAGCGCGCAAAGCAACCTGTGCGATGGTTAGCTGAAACGTTTAGGAAAGCTCGGCGGTGTTCCGCTCCGTATCGCCTCGACGATTTTCTAGTAAACGACCAGTAACTACGGTAGGGAAGGACCGCATTTCGTGGTCCTCCTGTTTAGCGCAAGAGTAAACACCTATTAGGTTAGAAAGTACTGACCCACTGCAAAGCAGACGTTGCAGAGTCATCAGCCAGAGAACAGCTCGCGGCCATCAGGAGTCATTCGACTCAGATTCGTCAGCGTCGGTAACGTCTTCCAGCCCCTGCTGCGCTGCCTCGTCGTCGCCCTGTCGTCTCTTTCGACGGGCGGCATCCTTGATCTCGTCCGTGTACGCCCAATGCTCCATACTGGAGTGGCCGCGTTTTCCACCCGAGCCACCTTCACTCGGAACCTTTTTTAGTCCACCCATAATTGAAATCTCTCGACTGAACTGACACATCGGTCAATGTCGCCTTTGGGTCGATTACGGCCCGATGATACAGCCTAAGACAACGGCGCGCTTTGTCGTAAAACGGCCAACACCAGCCGTTCGCGCGGTCTCAATAACGAAGGTTTGAGACGGTGACCGCAGGCGGCGAGCCCACAAGCAACCGCTCGACGGAATGGAGCGCCGGCAAGACATCACCCAAGCCGGCGCCAGGTACGACATCGGCGTTAGGCCGTATCGTCTTTCTTGTGCGACTTGGCGGCCTTGTAGGCGTGTAACTCCTGGCGAGAGATCAGGCCGTCGCCATCGGTGTCCATCTTGTCGATCTTGTGCGCCTTCTTTTCGCCGAGCTCGGCGGCCGACAAATAACCGTCGGCGTTCGCGTCCATCTTGTCGAACCATTTGCCGTAGTCGCCGGCGTGCGCGCCGGCAGCGGCCAGCACACAGGCGGCCAGTAGAACGTTCTTGCCATTCATCGTGAGTACCTCAGTTTGCAGATTAGGTCGTCGGCAGTCTTTAGCGACGACGTAACGATAGAATCTCACAAGCGCGCCGGCTTCGGGAGGCTACGGACCATCGCCCCGCCGCAATAGTAACTCGGCTTGTCGCTTAACGTGACCGATCTGAACTTAGTACGACAACAGCGCCGTTTTCTCCGTCGATGGGAGTCGAACTCGCGCAAACGATCGGCTTTTTGATTGTCTGTTCGTCAGCTTCGGCGAAACCGGACAGTCAAGTCAACTGCTCGGGCGGAGGGGTACGACCAGAAGCTGATAGCAGACACTGGCGCTGGCAAGTTTATCAGTGTGTGTTTAAGGTTAACGGTTCATATCCATTCTATGGAGAAAGGGGGCATGGCTAAACTACGCAAAATATTGATTGATGAGCTCGAGAAAATCCCGGGCATCGATGTGCGCCTTTGGAAGCCAGAACGAGACTTCATGGTAATTGATTACAGAGGTAAAGAGGTTGCCCACTTTCACGGGAATAACGAGCTGGACATCCGGCTCTCGCCGGAAGTTGTCAAGCGAGAGAGGCTAACTCATGCACCTAATCGAGTAGGACACCCTAATCGAAAAAATGGTGGAACCTGGCTGATTGTTCGTTTTACACGCGAGAGTCATCTCGCGGAAATGATACGCCTCGTGAAAGTGGCCATAACGCTAAGATAGCGGCAATCGATGGTTAGACAGTTGTATAAATGTCGACTGTGGGTCGTTAACCGTCGGTTGTCAATCCTAGCGCAGACCGCCCGGGCTGGAAGCGGCCATTCGAGCTTCTAGCCAGCAAGCGTGAACGGTTAGCGAACGTTATCTATTGTAGCCGCTTCGCATCGCGCGAACCTATTTTGACTCCATCTACATTCCCTTGATCATCTAAATAGAATTCGAAGGGTAGGCCACTTGGGAGCACGAAAAAACGATGTTCCGTTTGAGGGTATAATCGTACAGGCTTTGGCCCAAGTGGTGCCGCGTTAATAAAAAGTTCGTCACCATCAAAAATCACCGCAAAGGTAAATCCGCTTGACTCTTGGTAGGATCCGGCAAACATGACTAATTTCTCCACGGGGATATTTGCTGGCGTTCGAACTTCCGGCCCAAGTCCCGCCCAGCCATAGATTTCCGCGATCGCCTTACGAATTTCACCGACCAGTGCGCCAAGCTCAGCATCGCCATTGGTCAAGATGACCACTCCTTGTCCAGCCCCGCTGACAACAAGAAAATCCGAAGAATACCCAAAATTGTTGCCGCCATGTCCAAATGAGTCGATCTGTCTATCCGATGAAACTCTGACGCCAAGGCCCCAAGAGCCTGCGGTTAAGCGTGTCATTTCAACAAGACTCGCGTGCGAAAGAATGCCGTCTGTCTTCCCTTCATGTATTTGAAGTAGTTCACTACCAAGCTTGGCAAGGTCTATCGCAGTCGTCCAAATGCCAGCCGCCGCCGCTTCTGGATAAACTCGCCATCCGCCCTGGAGAACACCGTCATCTACCGAATAGCCGCGCGCATATTTGGAGGAGCTATTTGCCTCTGATACGATGTCAAATGACGTCTGTCTCATACCAACTGGCTGTAGAACCATCTCATCCATCATCTCTCTGAACGGTCGTTCGGTTACATCTTCCACAATTTGTTGAATAATCAGATAGCCGCCACCCGAATAGCCGAAACTCTCGCCGGGTAACTTTCCGATGAATACTGGAGGATTATTGGCAGGTTCAATGCCCGATAGCGATTGTTGCAGACTCGGCAACTCTTCTTGCTGTTCATACCCTTGAAAGCCGTGAACCGTGATGCCTGCGTTGTGACTGAGTAATCGTCGAAGCGTCACTGACTGATCGAATACCTCATTGACTGGCAGTTCCCAAGACGCCAGATAATCACGAACATCCGCATCCAAGTCTAAGATACCTTGTTCGACAAGCCTCATCACTGCGATAGCTGTAATTGCCTTGCTTATAGAAGCTGCTTGGAAGATATGACTTGATCCCAAGGGCACTGCCGGGTCCAACGCTGCAAACCCATACGTGCGTTCCATCAGCAGACCATCTGCATCAAATAGGGCGAGACTAACACCGGGGGTTTGATACGTTTCCATACGCTGATTGAGGGAGACCCCTTGCACTTCTTTGCCCGCAACCATAATTGCGGGCTTCAGAAGAAGAGTCTCGGCATCATCAAATGCGCCAAACACGTTACTTGCCGCAGATTCCTGATTGCTTGAATTATTGTCGGTCTTATTCTTACAGGCATGAAGTCCTGACGCGGTAATGGCCAAACCCAAAAGCATCAGAATCGAACTTCTTCTCAAGGACATCTCATCACTTAATCACCCAGATCTTACTCAAGTGCTCAACGCTCGGCATGACTGCAGCGTAGTCTTTGTCGACATCGTCGATTGTCAACATGCGCAGGCGAAACTCCGACGTTTCCAAAACAGCGGGGACCGAGAAACCATCTTCGACAAAAGGATAAGCCGATTATCCTATTGCGATCGTCGACGCAAATGTGGTAACGCAGACTATCGATAATAGTAGCAAGCTTCTGTACATCGATTTATCCCTGTTTTCGCTGCAGTGATTTGTTTGCTTCGAGTCGCCATTCGCCATTCGCCATTCGCCATTCGCCATTCGCCGAGTCTAGTCGACACCGCCGCTATCGGTCACAACCAGTCGTTGAGGTAACTTCGCATCAGGCGAGGACCGGCGAATCAGCAGTGGTCGCGTTTCGTTCCCAGCCGGCCAAAAGCCGTCATTCGGGTTTGACCACTCCGGCTTGGTTGGGGGCCATTGCAGGAGTGAAAAAATCACGATAGGCCGCTCGTCGTCATCCGAGCATCGTCATCATTGCTTCCAGCACTTTACTGTTAGGGACCTTTGGTCGGCGTTTTACACGACCGTCCATTTGCTTGAACAGCGTCAAACCCTCGATCATTGAAATAACGATTATCGCTCGCTGCCGGCTCTCTTTCGCCGTGTGAACGGGGTTCGCCTCTCGTGTGAGCTTAGTCAGCAGAGTGACGACATCGGTATAGTAGCTTTGCATAATTTCGGCCGCGTAGTCATGTACTCTCGCAGCTGCCCACAACTCAATGAAAAATCCAACCAGTTCTGCGTTCGTACTTGTCGCGCAGATCCCTTGCAAAAAACAACGCAGGCGAAGTTCAGGGCTTGCCCCCTTAGTGCCCTCAAGCTGCTCGATGACCTCCGCCCAAGCTTTGTCGGCAACGCACTGAAACGCCGACTGAAAGAGCAGTTCGCGGTTAGGAAAGTAGTACTGGAGGGTCGCCATTCTGACATCTGCGGCTTCTGCCGTATTTCTCAACGTAAGTGCGGCGAAACCCTGCGACAGCAAGATTGATTGCGCCGCCTTGACTATCAGTGGCCGCCTCTCGTGGGCCTTCAGCCGCTTAGTTTTCCTGTACGGTGACAGTTTTTTCGCCGGGCGCGTCATATAGAAACAACCAAATTGGACGAATATCATTTTCTGTGATTTGTATTATTCTGTCAACCGACAGATAGTTATCTTCCAATTCTCCTGGAGATAGCCAATGGCCGAAATTTCACATTTGCGTTCCAACTGTTCCGTGCCAGATATTGTGGAGGTCGTGGAACAATATGGCGCCGCCATCGTCGACGATTTTGTCGATCAAAGTTGGCTGACTGAATTCAATGCTTCGGTTCAAACGTCCATCGACTCTTACATCCCTTACGACTATGGGGAGCCAGAAGCAATTGAATTTCTGGGACGCAAGACTGTGCGGCTGAACGGCCTTGTCAGCAAAGCAAGTAACTACATTGACCTGATGACAGACAACCGACTGTTAGGTGTTATGGATCATTTCCTGGCACCCAGTTGTGGTCACTATCTGCTGAATTCGAGTGAGATTATTGAAATACATGGCGGCGAAACGGCGCAAGAACTGCATGTGGATGACATGATCTGGCCTGCGCACTTCTGGATGCCCGATCGTCTGCTGCAATTTAACGTGATGGTGGCCGGGACGGAGTTTACTATTGACAATGGAGCAACACGGGTTGTCCCCGGAAGCCATCTGTGGAACGACCCTAGTCGTGCACCGAGACTTGAGGAAATTGCCCATGCCACTATGCGCGCTGGTAGCGCTGTATTTGTCTCCGGGAAGACGCTGCACGGAGGGGGCACGAATACTAGCGGCGCCCGACGCAGAGCGATTGTGACATCCTACGTTCTCGGTTGGCTGCGCACGCAGGAGAATCACTTTCTTCACACGACAGTTGATCAAGCGCGTGAGTGGCCCGAGCGAGCCCGCAAGCTACTCGGTTATGATCTGTATTCCTATTATGACGATAACCTTTTTGCGGGACCGTTGGGGTATTACGAATACGGCAGCCCGGCTGTGTTGTTCGAGCGCAGCCGCACCAAACAACAAGGAACTCCATAATGGATGCCAAATTCCCTTCGCTTCCTAATCCGCCCGATCTGTCAGATGTGTTCATGAAATTTCCGCTCGGCACTAGAGCATTGTTAGAGTTGCACGACGTCATTCTGCGTGGAGAATCGCCGCTAACGCCGGGAGAGCGGGAGATGATTGCGGCGCACGTCTCTGGCACCAACGCCTGTGAGTACTGTTATGGAGCGCACTCCACAATAGCCAGCACATTTGGTATCGACAAGAATCTGTTCGACCAAATGCAGCATGATCTAGAAACTGCGGATGTTCCTGAGAAGCTGAAGCCTCTACTTTACTACGCCGCCAAACTAACGACTTCTCCAAGCCGGGTCACGCCAAGCGACGCGAAAGCCGTTTTTGATGCGGGTTGGGACGAACGCGCGCTCTACGATGCAGTAACAGTTTGCGCGCTTTTTAACTTTATGAATCGCCTTGTAGAAGGCACCGGATGCTCACCGGCCGCAGAGGCAGCTGGGGAGGATGAACACGAGCCACTAAACTCATATCTTGCATGGGGAGAGGAAATGGGCTTTGCGAAGTAGCGAGCTTCCGGATTGGGTCGTTAACCTTCGGTTGTCAATCCTAACGCAGACCGCCGCTATCGGTCACGAGTCGCCAGCCACCTGGTTCAACAACCCTCTTTAGCTATCGTTGCATTGAGTCCAAGCTCGGGCTCTCCTCCCTCAACCACCACCTGTTCTGGCTCCAATCTAATTGAGATCGTAGCTACCGCCGATTGGCCTTCCTGGGTGTACTCGTAGGTCACCGTAGCTGACTGGCCATCAATTGAACCCTCGAATCGTCCGACGCGTTTGTCCTTGAAAGCAGGTAGCCAGTTGTACTCGCCTACAACGCGCTTCCCATCGATTTCGAGGGTCAACGTTTGGACATCCTTCTGTTCTGGTTCGCCATCGAACGGATACTCGTTCCGATAACAGTGACGCGTGAGCGCCGTTACGTCGACTTGCCCAGTTTCTGCGGCAGCTCGCTTCTCCGCGCCCTGTTCACCATTCGAACAACCTACCGACATGAAGGCAGCAAGCAGAACGGCCAATGACCTTGAAAATACGTACCTCAAGGAAACTCTCCATATGGATCGAAGGCGAGGATCGCTGCTACCGCGACCGTCGGTTAGAAATCGCCGACCAGACTGCGGTCTGAGCGGACAGGCGGAAGCGGCGGACAACAACGACTGACTTACTTCAATTGGTTTCGACCAATCTATAGCCACAGTCCAATTCGTCGAGATTAATCAGATCAGAGTAACGTTGCTCCCAAACACCGCTATTCAAATCCGATTCGAGCTTTTCTAATCCTCCGGAAACGTCACCCAATGCCCAAAAAGACGATATCGCAGCACGAACTCTTTCTTCCAGATAAGCTGCAGGCCGTCTCCAGTAAGCCGCTAAAAAACCATCCGAGCAGTCGTGCGGAATTTGCACCGGAGAGATCTTTACCGCACCCAACCATTTCTCGTAATTCGCTATATGAGGCATCTGCCCTTCATCTAAAGTTACAAGTGCTGGCAAATAATCGGCAAGCCAGAACCCACGGAATGAAGGGTCATAGGTTAGAAAAACAACTTTGTCCCGTGTCACGCGTCGCATCTCCATGACACCTCTTTCCTGGTCAGACCAGTGATGAATAGTTAGAACGGCCATTGACGCATCAAAGGTTTTGTCCTCGTAAGGAAGATCTTCTGCGATGCCCTGAATGACCGTAGTATTTGAAACGGGACGCTGCTGTATCATCTCAGCGGAAGGTTCGACGGCGGTGATTATCTTACTTGAAGGTTCGTATGAGCCCGCGCCCGCTCCGACATTCAAAACGGTTTTTGCACTTCCCAGAGCAGCCTCAATTCTCCTCGCTATTCTAGGGTCGGGTTTACGAAGATTTGCGTAGTTCAGACCAATTTTATCGTACAGAGTATTCATAACATGAACATATCACGAGGGATCCGGCCTGTCGGCGGCAACTTCCACAATGGGCCGTGAGACGCCGGATGCCAACGCCCCGGTGTGCCGCGGCGATCAGCCGCCTTAGTCCGGCCACGTCCACGGCGGCAGACTGAGTTCATCAAAGCCTGCCAACTGAGTTTCACCCAGTTGCTTGTCCAGACCAATCAGCTGACAACCAGGCAATTCTTTAAGCGCCGCGATCAAACGTGCCGCATGCGACACCACCCACACTTGCGAATGCACAGCCGCCGCGCCAATCAACCGCGCCAGTGCTGGCAGCAGATCAGGATGCAGGCTGGTTTCCGGCTCGTTCAACACCATCAGTTCCGGCGGGCGCGGCGTTAGCAACGCCGCCACCAGCAACAGGTAGCGCAGCGTACCGTCGGAGAACTCGCTGGCGGCCAACGGGCGCAGCAAACCATGTTGATGCAGCACCACGCTGAACCAGGCATCATCGCGCACCTGCACATCCACACGAGCGCCCGGAAAAGCATCGCTTACCGCATCGTTCAGTGCACGCGCATCCCCGATTTCCCGAATCGTCTGCAACGCAGCCGCTAGATCGCGGCCGTCGTGATGCAACACCGCCGTACGCGTGCCCAACTGCGGCGTACGCGAGGGCGCCCGCTCGTCGGTACGAAACTGATCGTAGAAACGCCAACCGGTCATCCGCCGGCGCAAGGCCAGGATTTCCGGCGCTGTTGTGGCATCGGACACATGGCTCAGCATGCTGTCGAACTCACGCATCGTATCGCTCGCCACCGCCCAGGAGCGACCTTCACGCAGACGCACCACGGCACCATTGCGATCGGCCAACAAACTGGCCGGACGACACACCGGCCCGGCCCAGATGCACTCACGCTTGATTTGCGGGTCCAGCGCAAACTGGCTTTGATGCGGCGTGGGCAGCCCTAAAGATATCGAGTAGCCGAAGGTCTCATCCGCAAAACCCAGCCGCATGCGCACCACCTCCTGCCGCGGCCCACCCTGCACCGGTACCGTGCCCTGCTTCATACGTTTGCTGAGCGTTTCAGGGCCGGCCCAGAACGTAGAGGGCAAACCGCCTTCGCGCGCCAGTGAGGAAATCACGCCGCCGGAGGCGATCTGGGAGACCAGACGCAGGGCGCGGTAGAGATTGGACTTGCCACTGCCGTTGGCCCCCGTGACCACATTCAACGGGCCCAGTGGCACCACAAGCTGACGCAGCGAGCGGTAGTTGGAAACGGCAAACGTGCTAAGCACTACGGCATCTTGCCGCCCACCCACACCCGCTTCATGTCGGTGGTGGTATCACCGGAGGTCAGCTTGCCATCGACCAACGAGCCTTGCTTGTCGAAGCGTCCTACGCCGCGCAGCGAGCCGACGGAAAACCATATCTGGCTTTTGGAGGACTTGCGAACAAGTCGGAAGCCGCCGGCGCCAAACTTCTTTTGTTCCACGCTGGTTTGCCAATAGTGGAAGGTCCGATGTTTCTTATTCCCCTCCTTGACGATCCGCTGCAGCAGCAGCCGCTGGCCATACTCGCTGATCGCAACGTTGCTGTCCTTCACAACCCCGCTCGCCGCTTCGCCGGCGATCTCCCCCTCTATCTTCCAGCTGTTGTCGCCGTCGGGCTCTAGCACCAGCGCGTAACCTAACTTGCCGTTGGCAACTTGGCGTTCGCGCGCGGAAAGTAGCGCACCATCTGCACCTGAGCGCTCCAGTTGCAGATGGTCGCTGGCAACCGGATTGTCATCGGCATCCGCGTAGAAGTAACTGTTGTGGTAGGCCACATCCACCACCCCATCGGCGTTGGAGTTGAAATCGATCCAGGTTACCCCGATTGGGCGGTCACCCACATGCAACGCGTAGATCTCCCGATACTCCGGCAGGCGCTCGTCATTCTTAATAGCAGCGTCGTTCATCAGCTTGTCGAATATCCGCTCGAACGCCAGGTGATAACCCACCTCGTCATGTGAGCAGACGATCGTTGCGCCATCCTTATGTGCGCCACGCGCTTTGAGCATGCGTATCTCCAGCGCATCTACTTCGCCCAGGCCGTACAACCACTCAGAGGCCAGATACGGCCCACCCGCCACCGCCCCACCGCTCAGAAAGTAGGGGTGGCGTACCGCCACTGCGCGCTCGGTGTCCTGTTCCATCGCGGCCAGCGCCCGACCCTGAATCTGCCTTAGCGCGTTGCCAAGTGGACGCTTCTTCTCAAACACCCAGCACTCCATCGGCACCTTGGTGCCAATGTCACTCTTTAGTGTCCACATGCCCGCGTCCGGCGCGTATTCCGGCTCACCCAACAACTTGCCCACCACGCCCAGGGTGATGCTGCCACCGCCAAGGCTGACTTTTTTCGCCTTGCCGACCCGCGCCTCCTGAACCACCTGCGTGTTCAGCGAGGCGGGGAACTGCTCGGGCAGCTCGCTGAGTGGATCTCGCGCATGTACGTTGGCGCACACACCAACGCCCGCCAATACGGCGGCTATTGTTCTTACCGGGAGTTTCACAAATTCGCTCTCGTTTCCCGCCAGTTACCTGGCTGACTACATAAGTGACAGGCTACCGTGCCCGCTGCGACGGATCAAACGGCGACCGCACGCTTACCCAACGGAGCAAAGCAGATACCGGCCAGTTTGAAATGCGCCAGGCCGAAAGGAATGCCGATAATAGTAAGGACGTAGAACACCCCCGCCACCAGGTGGAACAACGTCAGCCACACGCCGGCCAGCAACATCCACAGCACATTGGCCAGGCTCGTGCCGACAACCCGGTGGGAACCGACGGCCTGCGCATCCACTAGACGCTGACCAAACGGGAAGGCCGCGAATCGGGCGATGCGCCATGCCGCAAAGGCAAAAGGCAGCCCCACCACGGTGATCGCAAGTAACACCCCGGCGATCGCCCAGAATAAAAAACAGACCACGCCCGCCCCCAGCGTCAGCCAAAGCAGATTGCCCACCAGTGCCCAAATTCCCATCGCGTATCCTCACAGCGCTTCTAACAGCACTGATACTACCAATGCCGGGCGAAGTCGGGCCGATACTATTTTCCAGGCACAAAACAAAACCCCGCCCCCCTTGCGGGGAACGGGGCTTTGAGGCTCTTTAAGCGTCGAGCGTGTAAGTACTGGTGCTTGCCCAGTCCTTACATCATGCCGCCCATGCCGCCCATACCGCCCATGTCCGGCGCACCCATCGGCGGTGCATCGTCCTTAGGCAGTTCGGCCACCATCGCTTCGGTGGTCAGCAGCAGGCCAGAGACAGACGCTGCGTTCTGCAATGCAGAGCGGGTCACCTTGGTCGGATCCAGGATACCCATCTCCAGCATATCGCCGAACTCATTGGTCTGCGCGTTCCAGCCGTAGGTTGCGCTCTTGCTGCCTTCAACCACCTTGTTGAGGATGATCGAGGGCTCTTCGCCCGCGTTGGCAGCAATCTGACGCAGCGGCTCTTCAATTGCACGATGCAGAATCTTGATGCCGATGTCCTGATCAGCGTTCACGCCTTTGGTCTTGGCGACCGCTTTGCGCACACGAATCAGTGCAACACCACCACCAGGGACCACGCCTTCTTCAACGGCAGCACGGGTTGCGTGCAGCGCGTCTTCAACGCGGGCCTTCTTCTCTTTCATCTCGATCTCGGTCGCAGCGCCCACTTTAATCACGGCAACACCGCCGGCGAGCTTAGCAACCCGCTCCTGCAGTTTCTCGCGATCGTAGTCAGAGCTGGTCTCTTCGATCTGAGCACGGATCTGAGTCACTCGCGCTTCGATCTCATCGCTTGCACCTGCGCCGTCAATCACCGTGGTGTTTTCCTTGGTGATCTGCACTTTCTTGGCGCTGCCAAGATCGTCCAGTGACGTCTTCTCAAGGCTCAGGCCCACTTCTTCAGAGATCACCTGGCCGCCGGTGAGGATAGCGATATCCTGCAGCATAGCCTTGCGACGATCACCAAAGCCCGGTGCCTTAACCGCAGCCACCTTAACGATGCCGCGCATGTTGTTCACCACCAAAGTGGCCAGGGCTTCGCCCTCAACGTCTTCGGAGATGATCATCAGCGGACGGCCGGCTTTCGCCACACCTTCCAGGATCGGCAGCAGATCACGCACGTTGGAGATCTTTTTGTCGAACAACAGGATGTACGGGGCTTCCAGCTCGACACTCATGTTCTGCTGGTTGTTGATGAAGTACGGCGAGAGATAACCGCGATCAAACTGCATGCCTTCTACGACTTCCAGCTCGTTCTCAAGGGTAGAACCCTCTTCAACGGTGATGACGCCTTCTTTGCCCACTTTGTCCATCGCATCCGCAATGATCGTGCCGATGTTGCCATCAGAGTTGGCGGAGATGGTGCCAACCTGAGCAATCGCGGTGCGATCTGCACAAGGCTTGGAGATGCTCTGCAGTTCCGCGATCGCCGAGCGAACAGCCGCGTCAATGCCGCGCTTGATGTCCATCGGGTTCACGCCAGCGGTCACTGACTTCAAGCCTTCACGCAGAATTGCCTGCGCCAGGACGGTGGCGGTGGTGGTGCCGTCGCCGGCAATATCAGACGTCTTGGAAGCGACTTCCTTGACCATCTGTGCGCCCATGTTCTGGAACTTGTCTTCCAGCTCGATTTCCTTGGCAACGGACACACCATCTTTTGTGACAGTGGGTGCACCAAAGCTCTTTTCGAGAATAACGTTACGGCCTTTCGGGCCGAGGGTCTCGCGTACGGCGTTAGCCAGTACGTTGACGCCCCTGAGGATCTCATGACGAGCCTCGTCTCCAAACTTGACTTGCTTGGCAGCCATGTCTGATTACTCCTATCTTTTGAATCCGGGTATTACTCGATCACAGCCATGATGTCGTCCTCGCGCATTACGAGGAGGTCATCGCCATCGATCTTCACTTCGGTGCCGGAGTACTTGCCGAACAGAATGTTGTCACCAACTTTCAGGTCAAGCGGGCGGGTTTCGCCAGTGTCGAGAAGTTTGCCGTTACCCACGGCAATTACTTCACCCCGGCTGGGTTTTTCGGTAGCGGAATCCGGAATAACGATGCCGCCGGCAGAGGTGGTTTCCTCTTCCTGGCGTCGCACCACAACCCGGTCATGCAAAGGACGAATGCTCATCTCAACGTCTCCTTCGAAAACGTTTAAATGTATGAAAACTAAAGGTTCTGACGGTTTTGTTAGCACTCCCGTCAAGTGAGTGCCAGAATTTTAGCGGGAAATAACTGGATGTCAAGGTCTTGAAAACCACCCAGACGGCCCCAGACGCGCTGCAAAACCGTCCAAGTGGCTGCCAACTCGCTGAAAAGATCAGTAATAGGCAGCCCGCTGGAGTGTCCAGCAATCGTGCCCGCGGGTGACTCCCCAGGGCATTAAACCACGC